>QMVO01000042.1 GCA_003661125.1 Methanosarcinales archaeon | reverse complement strand
CGCGACTTAGATGAACCGGCTAATCCAGTACATATGTCAGAATGGGGTGCAGGGAGAGCGGTAGATGTTGGCTATCTTCTTTCTATGGAACACATTATGTATGAA
This sequence comes from Methanosarcinales archaeon, assembly GCA_003661125.1. Classification (GTDB taxonomy): domain Archaea; phylum Halobacteriota; class Syntropharchaeia; order Alkanophagales; family Methanospirareceae; genus QMVO01. The sequence continues at coordinate 10,123 of QMVO01000042.1, read as the reverse complement.
GCGTTCCACAAAGCGCGCGAAGATAATAATAGCTGGGTTTGGGATCTCAGCAACTTCATGGATGGAAATGGTCGCCTTAACACGTCAGACGGAACCCGTACAGGCTCTTTCTATGAGATCCAATACAACATTGGACATGTCGTTTGGAATCCTGCCACGGGGACTGCAACGGGCAGGGTCCAGAAATGGCTAGAGTGCTGCCCTGGAGTCGGATTCGGTAGATTATCTTATGTGGTAAATAAATACAGCCATGGTGTGGAGGACGCACGAGGATTAGGGACAACATTAGGCAGTGGTGGGAATTTTGAGAACTTTGACCATCTCAAAGCGGTGATCAAGGGTTTCATCGATCATGACATTCCCCTTGTGCTCGCAGTGGAGAATGGCGGGCATTACAATGCCCTCATCGGTTACTGGGAGCGTGGCGATGGTTTCTACATCTACACTGCCGATCCTTTGGATGGTTGGGGTCGCCCATTCTATAGTAAGCCCATGCGGTGGAAAAGGATACGCCTCACACCCGATGCACTATCAGAAGGTGCCGCTGTTCTTTCCGGTATGATTCTTTACGGGCACTCGGAAAGTAGCTGCGCGAGTGGGGGCTGGGCTCGTGAGATCGATAGCAGATTCCACAGCGATATACTCTGTGGTTAGCAAGCCAAAAATAAAGAAAATAGTTGAGGAAGTAGAGTTTCCAACTTAAAAAGCTCTCTTCTTTCTTCTTTTTTTTGTGCTGATATAAATGCAATACCCAAAAAGTATTTTATTTACAAGCGGAAAAAGCTATGTTTATGAACCCATATGAAGTATTGATGGTTAAATGACAGAAAGCGTGGATGAAGATTTTATTGGAAGTCCAAAAGAGCTTGAAGAGTATAAAGGAAAGCATGTTGCAATTTGGAAAAGGAAGGTCATAGGTTTCGGGGACTCCGCGAAGGAAGCTTATGATAAAGCAAAAAAGGAATACCCAGTGTCGAATCCAACTTTACTATTATTTTTTGATAAAACTTTTTAGAAAAAAGTTTTAGTAGAGATGCGAGTCGTGGGCATCACCGGTGGAGTAGCAAGTGGAAAGAGTCTCGTATTAAGTACATTTATGAACCTCGGCGCTTACGGGATAGACTGTGATGTATTAAGCAGAGAAGTTATAAGACCATGTTCAAAAGCATGGTGGGAGATAGTGAATTTCTTTGGTACGGGTATAGTAAGGAATAATTTAGAGATAGACCGGAAGAAGCTACGAGATATAGTATTCCGCGATTCCGAGCAGCGCAAGATTTTAGAACGGATAATACACCCTGAAGTGTGGATGAGGTGTATGGAAAGGATGGAGGCGATAGAGAAAATAGAGGCAAATCCAAACGTGCTTGTAGTTATTGATGTCCCGCTATTAATAGAGACGGGACTGCAAAAAAAATTTGAATTCGATAAGGTAATTGTTGTCTATGTACGTGAGGAGACGCAAATAAGAAGGGTGATGGAACGAGAAGGTATAACGAAGGAAGAAGCAAAAAAAATGATAGGGATACAAATGCCCCTGAAAGAGAAGCTGAAATTCGCTGATTTTGTCATAAATAATGAAGGTCCGCGAGAAGAAACAGAGAAGCAGGTTAGAAAGGTGTTTGAGGCAGTTTCTTCTTGAATCCCGATTTTCTATGATTATCCACCTAATCCTAATTCTCCAAGAACAAGTATGTCTATTTCATCTGCTAAATCAGAGAAGCGCTCCTTAAACTCAATTATCTTATCCCTCTTTTCTTTCTCTATCCCTGCCCTCTCAAGCTTATCCTCAAGCTCCACCTCTTTATGAAAGATGTCGTAAATCAGCCCAAAAATGCCAGGTCTTTTGCTTCTAAATCCTTTTAAGTCTTCCATAATATCAGCGCCTTTTGAATAATGGTCTCGTATTGTATCAAATTCTTTAAAAACCGTGTCACTCTCCTTATAAAAATCGCTTACTGTTTTCAAAAAGGCTAATGGTACTTTTTCCCCTTTCTCTTCCTCTTCTTCTAACATAGAATGCGACAGCAAAAGAATAAAATTTTTTGCTATTTAAATGTTTTTCGATTTTTTATTTACAAGCTAACTTTAAGCTCTTCCTTCATCGTCTTAAGCACGAGTTCTGCATCCACACTTTCCACGCCCTCTATCTTCTTCTCTTTCTCGATCACAATTCCACATTTCTCATGACCTGAGCATTTAGAGATGACTAACAGGTCAAAATCACCGGTTACGTGATGAACGCAGCAACTTTCATCCAGTTTCGCTATCTCTTTCCCCACCTCTTCTATACCATATCCAGGTCTGATTTTTATCTTCGTGATTAACGTGACCATGCCGAGTTCAGAGGTATTGAGAATCGCGGTATAACCGCAGATAATGCCTCTTTCCGTTAGTTTTCTCACTCTATCGCTTACCGTTGCAGTGCTTACACCTATTTTGCGCGCCATCTTCGTGAAAGAATTGCGAGAATCCAACTGCAGTTCTCTCAATATCTTCTTATCTAAATCATCCATTTTTTATCCTCCTTTATATTCATCAAGAGCGAATTTCAACGTCTTTTTTGCTAAACAAACGCAATGAATCTTCTGCTTTGGTATATCACCAAGCCAATCTATTATATCTTCCTCTTCTATTTTCTTCGCTTCCTCCACCGTCTTCCCCTTTATCATCTCGGTGATGGCGGACCCGGAGGCAAAGGCGCCTGCACACCCAATTGCTTGAAATTTTGCATCTTTTATCACTTTTGACCCCGGCTCGATGGTCAAGAAAATCTCCATTGTGTCCCCACACGGACCGGTATAAACAAAATAAGCGTCGTGATCCTCTATTTTTCCTACGTTCACTTTCTCAATGAAGTATTCTATCGCCGTACTTGAATATCCAGATCTCTTTAGCAAGTTTTTTATGTCTTCTTTACCCGACATATCCATCAACCTTTCTTAAAATATATCTTTATATTATATAAAACCTGCCGGTTTTTAACGAATATAAAGATATCTACATAGGTTTTTAAACAAACATGGAATAAATGACCTTATCGGATTGTACTATGACCGAGTTTGAAATATTGCATAAGGACTTGATGGGAAGAACAGGAAAGCTTCGAACGGCACATGGGAACGTAGAGACACCAACGATAATGCCTGTGATAAACCCGAATCTCATGTCAATCAAGGCAGAGGAAATGAAGAGGTATGGGGCTGAGATGCTCATTGCAAATGCATACATAATTTACAGAAAAGAGGAGTTACGAGAGGAAGCCATTAAAAAAGGTATTCATTCGTTTTTGGGCTGTGAAATGCCGATAATGACTGATTCCGGCTCTTACCAGCTCTACGAGTATAAAGACGTTGAGGTGAGTAATAGGGAAATCTTAGATTTTCAACAGCGTATTGGTTCTGATGTATGCGTGCCTCTGGATATCCCAACGGCGCCATACGAGAAGAGACAGAAAGCAAAGGAGGATTTAGAGGAGACAGTGAGAAGACTCAAAGAAGCAAGAAGCATAATTCAGGGTAAAATGCTTGCTGGGGTTGTGCAGGGTTCCACTTTTTCGGACCTGAGGGAAGAGAGCGCAAAGCGTGCGGCTGAAATAGGGTTTGATATGTATGCAATAGGGGGTGCAGTGCCATTGTTAGAAACATACAAATTTGATATACTGGTGGATATAATCATCTCAGCGAAAACAAATTTGCCGTTGAATGCTCCTGTTCACCTCTTCGGAGCCGGTCACCCTATGCTTTTCTCTTTAGCTGTTGCTCTGGGCTGTGATCTCTTTGATTCCGCAGCTTATGCGTTATATGCAAGAGGGAAGAGATATATAACGAGTGAAGGGACGATAAAAGTGGAAGATTTGCGGTATCTACCATGTTCTTGTCCTGTATGCTCTGCTTACAGCATAAACGAACTAAAGGAAAGCAAGGATTTGTTGGCTTCGCATAACTTGTGGGCTACATTTGAGGAGATGCGAGTAGTAAAGCAGAGTATAGCGGAGGGAAGCTTGTGGGAGCTATGCGAGAGGAGATGCAGGGCATACCCAGCTTTGCTGAGCGGATTGAAGCAAATGGCAAAATATTCAGCACTGATCGAGAAATACGACCCTATTACGAAACGTTCCTTCTTTTACCTTGGTGAAACTTCTGCCGGCAGACCTGAGGTAAAGAGGTACTCTTACAGGCTAAACAGGTTCAAATTGTCAGGAAATGTGTTGATAACCGCCACAGCATGGTCAAAGGGAAAAGATGTCGAAAATGAAGACTATGATCACGTATTTTTTGTGAAACCACCGTTTGGTCCCTGTCCAGTTGAACTGGCTGAGAGTTATCCAGTGGGGCAGTCTGAAATACCAACGGAAATAGATAACGAAGCTAAGACCGTGGCATTGCAAAATGTATTGAAATTGCTGAAATTGAATAATGGAAGGGCAAAATTCGTTTTCCTCTATGAAAGCAACTGGGAAGGTCATCCGCTGATTGATGAGATAGAAAAGCATGCAGAGGTAAGGAAAAAGTGGCTATCCTAACCCACACCTCACCTTCACTGCCACGCCATGTTCAAAAATTTTCATTTCATCACAGGATAGCATGGCTTTTCCGGTTGCAAGTAGATTATCCTTCTCATCCACCAGTATAACCTCATCATAAGCCCTTATTTCCGGATCGGCGTCGATTACATGTTTACAAAAAGCAGTTCCTCCTTCTCTTATGAATTTACTGCTCTCCTCGTTCATAACAACCCTCAGTCTCGGATATTTGAAAAACCGATGTAACCTCTTTGCTCCTTCTCCGCTTAGGGTTAACAGTCCGTCAAAGCTCCTTAGAGTCGCTATTCTCTCCCCTTTCTCTTTTATCTGTGATATCCTTCTTGTCTTTGAGAGTGTAAATTCTACGCCTTCCGAGAACAAAATCTCACCCGCTCCCGCACCAAATTGAAAATCAGCAATGGTTCTCGCCTTTTTGAGCAGATTCTTTCTTTCCCCCTCTTTCATATCACTTCTTTCTTTTATTTTAAGTCTTTCTTTCCTATGAATATTTGGATTGGATGAAGAGGAAGAGGAGGAGAAGAAAAGTTGAAGACATCGCATTGCAGCGGATAGTAAGGCTGTTCGAGCTGGCAGAAGCTGATGCAAGAAAAAAAGATGTAAAAGGAAGAAGCAGGGGTGATAGATATGTGCAGCTTGCTCGTGAGATTGGAATGCGGTATCGGGTGCGAATACCATCGCATCTAAAGATGCGGATTTGCAGGGGTTGCTACTCCTTCTTAATTCCCGGTAAAAATGCGCGAGTTCGCCTTAGGGGTGATTATATTACCACAACCTGTCTAAAGTGTGGGATGCAAATGAGACGACCTTATAAAGCGCCTCGCCCACCTTCGCGAAGGAGGGAAAAAATTAACTCAAAAGCCCGCTTCAATTTTTCAAAACTCACAGCATACGATATTCTCACGTGATTCTTGCCCCGGCTTCCAAAAGTAGAGCCCGGCGTGACTACTATTCTTCTTCTTCTCAGCTTCTCCACAAATTCTTTCTCATCCCCCACTCGAGGGAAGATATAAAATGCTCCTTTTGGTGTGATGAATTCCATTCCCATATCTCGAAGAACATCAACAGCGAAATCCCTCCTTCTTTTAAACTCGTTTCTCATCTCGACTACACATTCTTGAGGTCCTGTAATAGCAGCCAATGCTGCTTTTTGCGAAATGGAGGATGCACATGCCTGTATATATTGATGTATCTTCAGCATTTGCTCTACATATTCTTCACGAGCTGCAAGGTAGCCCAATCGAAAACCTGTCATCGCATAAGTCTTTGACACGGCATTTACTGTAATGACCTCGTCAGAGAATCTTGCAGGGCTTATGTGCTTCAAGCCATCATATATAAGCTGCTCATAAACCTCATCAGAAATGATCGTTATGTGATGGTCGTTTGCAACGTCAACAATCGCTTTTATGTTCTCCTCGCTTTCCACAGCCCCTGTTGGATTAGCAGGGGAATTTATTATCATCGCTTTTGTCTTATCTGTGAGCCTTTCCTTCAGGTCTTCCACAGACATCGTAAGGTCTTCGCTTAGAGGAACTCCTACTGGCTTCCCTTCTGCCAATTTCGTTAGCGCTGCGAATGAAACAAATCCGGGATTTGGTATCAGCACCTCATCTCCCTTTTCCACAACAGAAAGAATAGCGATATGCAATGCTTCACTTGCTCCCGAAGTAACTATTATCTCGTCAGGGTTCGCCACAAAGCCGTTATACCTTTTGAACTTATCGCTTATTGCCTCTCTCAGTTCTTCTATGCCCTTATTAAAGGTGTAAGAGGTAAAACCTGACTTGAGTGTCTGCATAGCAGCTTCTTTTATATGTTCTGGAGTATCGAAATCAGGTTCACCAAGTCCAAGGTTGAAGAACTCGCCGGAAAAAGATTCAAACGCCTTCCTTATGCCTGAAATCTCTATACCCTCGACACGATGTGCAAATTTGGTCATTTCCTTCTTCTCTATTCTCTTAATTAATTAAAATTATATCTTGGTTATCCAAACAAAACAAAGATAAATTAAAAAATGAATACCAGCGATAAAATACATGGTGACGTAAGGTGAAATGCATGAAAACAGGAACTTGTTAAAAGTATTTGAAGATCTTTCGGACTATTGCCAAGAATATAAAGTAATATCAGAAGGGGAACTCGCTTTAAAGATAAGAGAGTGCGTGGAATCGCTCAGTGATGCCGAAAGAGAAGAGTTGGAGAGGAAATTAGGCGGAAAACTTAAGGATTTGATTTTCAAAAGCATAACGAGTGAAGAGAAAATATCTGTTTTTTCTCCTGACATGCGCACCCGGATTAATTATCAGGGCGAGATATTTTACTGTTTGCCAACACATAGATACATGGTTGAGGAATTGGAGGGGGCTTTTTTACGGTGGACAAAGATAAGGAGCCCGTTAGGCGATGTAAAGAAGGTGGTAGGGGATTTTGTGGAACGGTGTGGGTATCGGATTCAAATTCGCGCTCAGAGTTCAGACATAAAAGTCGAGGAAAAGGGGCATGAGTTCATTGAGATGATGGCTAAGAAAGAAGATAAGCGTCTACATATTTTCATCTTCTCTTCAATAAAGTTTGTTCCTCCTTTCATAGGAGAGGATCAAGCACTGTTAAAGGCATCCGAAGCAAAAGCAGAGGGGAAGGAAGTAATTGTAATCGCGGTTCCAACAGAGAGAACCCCCGCTCCTTTCATCTCTTTCTGCCGAGAGCAAGATATTGGTGACGTGATGATATGGGTAGCAGATGTGGAAAAAAGTACAATAGACCCTTTTATAGGGATTCACGAGGATGAAGCGATCGAAAATAATTTTGCACATCCGGAGCAGGCAAGGAGAGCGGTAAGCATATGGATGAAGAAGATGCACTTCATTGACCTGTGATTTAACGTCCAAATCTCCTCTCGCGCCACTGAAAATCCCGAACCGCCCTGAGAAGGTCTATTTTCCTGAAGTTTACCCAATTGACATCGGTGAAATAAAATTCACTGTACACCGATTGCCATATCAGGAAATCCGTTAAGCGAGTTGCGCCAGACCTGATGACGAGGTCGGGTTCTGATTTGAATATTAACTCAGATTCTATTACTTTCTCATCTATCTCTTCAGGCTCTATCTCTCCCGTTTCCACCTTTTTTGCTATCTCCTTTATCGCCTTTGTTAGCTCGCTTCTACCACCGAAGCCTATAGAGATGCTTATTTTTTTCCCGGTATTGCCTCCGTCCTCGTTACCCAAAGCAGTATTAATGAATTTAATTGACCCATGTCCGGATTCGAGAGCTGGCGTATCCGTATAAATAGCAACAGAAGCTTTTTCTTTGCTCAACGCCTTTGTTAGATGCTGTATGAGGTGAGAATATGCTTTTTCCAACAACTTTTTGTCCATACCGTCCTTAATAAAGCCGATATAAACACTTATAACATCTATTTTCAGTGAATGACACCACTTTATGAAGTGCCTTAGCTTTTCCATTCCCAATCCAAAGCCCATCTTATCAGAAAGAAGGTCAGTTTCATCCAGGACAAGAAGAAGATGATTCACGAGGATAGGAGAATTCAATATCCCTCTTTCCAATATTTTTTCATAGATACATGAAATCGGGTTAAACATAGCGCCGGGAGAGGGATTCGAACCCTCGCTCCCCGTAAGGGGAAGTAGGTTAGCAACCTACCGCCTTAGGCCTCTTGGCTATCCCGACAGACATCATATATATTTAAGAGGGAACCTTTATAAATGTTTTTAAAAATAGAATGTGGATCCCAATTGTTGACTTGAGACTGTGCAAAGGATGTGGAGAATGCGCGGAGGTATGTCCAGATAACGCGATTGAAATAGTGGATAAAAAATCAATTATTGATTACAATGAATGCACTTGCTGCGGTGTTTGTGATAGAGTTTGCCCAATAGGCGCACTGGAAATAAAAAATCCGACAATGCCTTCGATATTAGGGCAAGGCGTTCAATTAGTGACGTTAAAAGATGAAGTGAAATGGCTAAAGCGGGGGTTGAAAGAGATGAAGAGGGAAGTAAGGTAAAATGAAATGACAACGAAATTTGAGAAGAGAAGAAGTGAAATACGTTCTCCTATGTCGTAGTGTTTTTATAGCACCGATAAATACTCCCTCAGTTCCCATTCTGTTACGTTCACGCGATAGCGGTCCCACTCCACGAGCTTTGAAGTGATGAAATTGTTGAAGATATGGTCCCCAAGAGCTTCTCTCACCAGTTTGCTCCGCTTTGTCAGTACTATTGCCTCAATCAAACTCCCGGGCAGCGTTTTTATTCCTTCCTTTGCCCTTTCCTCTTCACTCATCAGGTAAACGTCCTTTTCCGTGGGTGGCGGCAATTCATAATGGTTTTTTATTCCTGCTAATCCCGCAGCGAGCATCACAGAAAAGGCTAAGTATGGATTGCATGCAGGGTCCGGGCTGCGGTATTCCACACGTGTTGCTTTCTCTTTCCCGGGTTTATACATCGGCACCCTTACAAGTGTAGAGCGGTTGCGACGTGCCCATGTAATGTATGCGGGTGCTTCATATCCCGGCACTAACCGCTTATACGAGTTTATCCATTGATTGGTAATCGAAGTGATCTCTGGTGCGTGTTGTAACAATCCCGCGATATACCTCTTACCCACATTAGACAATTGATATTCGTCATTCGGGTCGAAGAAAGCATTTTTATCTCCTTCAAATAACGATTGATGCACGTGCATTCCTGAGCCGTTGACGCCGAAGATGGGCTTTGGCATGAACGTGGCGTAACATCCATGTTGCTGTGCTATCTCCTTTACCAAAATTCGATATGTCATCACCTGGTCAGCCATTGTCAGCGCATCTGTATACCGGAGGTCTATCTCGTGCTGCGAAGGAGCAACCTCATGGTGGCTGGCTTCCACTTTTATTCCCATCGCCTCCAGTGTTAAGACCGTATCTCTCCTAAAGTTACTTCCTGCATCCAATGTCGTTAAATCAAAGTATCCGCCCTCATCCAGCACCTCTGGATTCTTTTCATTCCTGAAATAGAAATATTCAAGTTCGGGACCGAGATAAAGCGTGTAGCCATGCTTTTCCCTCAACCGCTCTAAATTCCTCTTCAATATATACCTCGGATCGCCCTCGTAATGACTGCCGTCGGGATTTAAAATATCACAGAACATCCTCGCAATTGCATTTCCCTTGGGACTCCCTGGAACAATCTGGAACGTAGCGGGGTCAGGTTTCGCTAGCATGTCGCTTTCGTCAATCCTTGCAAATCCCTTTATCGAAGAGCCATCAAAACCCATGCCCTCGTCAAAGGCGGTTTCTAATTCGCTAACTGAAATAGTAACGCTCTTTAATCTCCCTAAGATGTCAGTGAACCAGAGTCCGATGAATTTCACCCTTTGCATCTCCACTGCTTCAAATACTTCCTCCTTCGTCCTTACCTCCTTTTTCATTTCTCATTTCCCTCCTGGTTTAATTAATTGTACATAAAGTATGACTTTCTTCATTTTATCCTTTCAAATCAAACGAAAATCCTTAGATAAAAAAGTCATACATGTTTGAATTATGGAAGAAGTAATTGCCTCACCTTTCATCACCT
>QMVO01000041.1 GCA_003661125.1 Methanosarcinales archaeon | reverse complement strand
GCAAGCGTTCTGTGAACAATCGTTGCACCAATCTGCGATTTCACATCATCTCCTACCACAGGCAAATTCCTCGCCTCGAATTTCCTGCCCCATTCGGGATCTGATGCGATGAACACCGGCATACAGTTTACAAAGGCGACACCTGCATCCAGAGCTGCTTTCGCATAGAACCTCGCAGCTTGCTCTGAACCCACGGGCATGTAATTCACTAAAATCTCTGCTCCGCTATCTTCAAGCTCCTTTACCACATTACACGGGTCTTTATCTGCAACCACGAAGGTTTTATCCTCGGGAAAACTGTGCATGTGCGATGCCACACCGTCCAGAACCGCTCCCATCTTTACTTCCACACCGCAATATGGCACTCGATAAAAAATCGCAGTGCAATTAGGCGCTGCAAACACCGCTTCACTTAAGTCTTTTCCTACTTTTCTTTTATCCACGTCAAATGCCGCTACAACTTCTATATCTCCTGGTCTGTACCCATTGACCTCATAGTGCATCAAACCGATGCAATCCTTCGCATCCACGTGTTTGTAATATTCGATACCCTGGACAAGAGAACTCGCGCAGTTCCCAACGCCAGCAATGGCTAATTTTATCTTTTTCAACCCTTTCCAACACCTCCTTACTTATACTTGTTTCAGATTCGCGAACGCTACTTCAATCCAACTGATAAAAAAATTATATGTTTAGTTCTATATAAATATAATTTTGCTTTCCGCAAGGATGAGCAATCATAAGAAAATGTCCACTATTTTCCGCTTCTCTACATCTACCAATCCCTTATCCGTTATCTTCAGCTCAGGTATCACGGGTAAAGCGAGAAAAGACATCGTGATAAACGGAACTCGCAGTTCACCGCCCATCTCCGAAATTTTGGCTTCTATCTCTTTTTCTTTTTTTGCCACATAATCCAGCCTTTTATCGGTCATCAATCCGGCAATAGGCAGCTCCATCTCGCTTTTCACCGCGCAACCGCGGCACAGAACAATTCCACCGCCTATCTCATGCAGCCGATTGCAGGCGAAAGCCATATCTGCTTCGTTTGTTCCTATAACCACGATATTATGCGAGTCGTGAGCGATAGAAGAAGCGACAGCACCTGTTTTCAAACCAAATCCTTTTACGAACCCCAAGCCTATATTACCGGAATAATGATGCCGTTCCACTACGGCAATTTTCAATATATCGCGAGCGATGTCAATGCCGCTTATCTCCTCCACAAGCTCCTCAGTCAGGAGTTCACCTTCTATTAGACCTATTAATCTCGCTTTTCTTGCTCTTTCCAACTTTATCTTTATCTCAAAATCCCCTGGGTTTACTCGCTTTATCCTTATACTTTCTCCGTATTTTGGATATCTATACCTATATTCGGTATGAGGAGCAAAATCAGTCGAAATCTTTCCGTCCACTACCACCTTCTCTACTTCAAATCGCTCTAAATTTTTTAACAACACGATGTCAGCAACTTTACCGGGAGAAATGCTGCCTAAACAATCATCGAGTTTGAACCATTGCGCTGGATTTATCGTACACATCTGCACTGCTTTTACCGGATCTACACCCTCCTCAATAGCTTTTCTCAAAGTGTGGTCTAAATAACCTTCCTCCTTTAAATCAAGCGGTGTCCGGTCGCCATCAGTGACAAGCATGCAATTCCTTGTATCTGCAGATTTCAATAAAGGAGCGATATCCTTCAGGTTTTTTGCCACTGAACCTTCTCTTACCATTAGATACATACCCAGTCGGAGCTTTTCCTGCGCTTCCTCATAAGAGACGCTCTCGTGGTCTGAGCCAACACCACTTACGACATAAGCGTTTAACTCTTTACCGCGGAGTAGAGGGGCATGACCATCTATTGGTAAGTTTAAGTCCTTCGCAACCTCTATTTTCTTCCATACTTCCTCTTCCTTCGCTATGACACCGCCGTAATTCATCACTTCTGCTAAGGCTATGACTCCCTCGATCTGGATCAGTTTCTTTATCTCTTCATGCCCTATCCTCGCGCCCTGGGTCTCAAGTCCAAGCGAAGGGTCAGTAGAAGGCACACAGGAAGGAGCCGTACAAAACACCTTTAGCGGTGCTGTCTTCGCCTCTTCTAAAATACTTTTTATCCCATCGATACCTAAAACATTGGCGATCTCATGAGGGTCCGCCACCACCGTAGTTGTCCCACGAGGCACTATCGCCCTTGCAAACTCGCTTACCGAAAGCATGCTCATTTCTATGTGCGTATGCCCATCTATCAATCCAGGAACAGCATATTTATCCTTCGCCTCTATTTCTTTTCTTCCTTCGTATCTTCCTAATCCCACTATCAGATCACGAGCAATTGCAATATCTGTTTCGTATATCTCGCCACTGCATACGTTCACGAGGTTTACGTTTTTGACCACCAAGTCCGATTTTCGTTTGCCCAGGGCGATGTTAATCAAGTCCTTTGTCTCAGTCAAAATTTTCATTTTCTCTTCTCAATTAATCTATCTTTCTTTTATGGCATGGCGACATGAGATAGTGTCATTCCTTTTCAAGGATTGCAATGTATCTACTTAAACTTTTATGAACTCGGTATTTGTGATTCTCGAGAACACGGAAATGGAACTCATGAGAAAAGGAATAAAGAGAAGAAGAGTTGGATACGATGACTGCTCTCCCTCGAGTTTTGAGCACACGATGTACCTCATTCAAAGCGTCCCTGTGTAGGCGTTCGAGGAACCTTGTGCGAGATTCAGCCAAAAAGTAGCCTGATCTTGATACCAGAGATGATCTACCATAAGGCAAGTCTGTTACGACGGCATCAACGCTATTATCCCGTAATGCCATTTTAGATGAATCGCCAACGATTAAATTAGCCTTCAGTTCATAAATTCGCAGATTTTTTTCGGCTCCTCTCACCATCTTTGCCTGCATGTCTATTCCCACTAATGTCGCTCCTATCAGACCTGCTTCTATCAATATCCCTCCCGTGCCACAGAAGGGGTCGAGAAAAATCCCTCCTTCTTTTATACTGCTGAGATTAACCAGAGCACGAGCAATTTTTGGCTTGATCACGCCAGGCGAAAAGAAAGGTCTTAAATGTGGTTTTCGTTCCCCAAATTGTTTTTTATCTGCGGCATGTAAGAGCAAACAGAAAAAGCACGTTTGCTTTGTTATCAATAGCACAAAGGTTTTAGATGGATTTGTGAGGTTCACTTTATAACCCTTCCATCTTATGATTTCTCCCGCTTTTCTCTCTAAATCTCTTTCTAAAAGTTTTTTCTCTTCGGATATAAAGTTGCTTTTTGCCTTAACACGCACTGCGAACGTGAGCCCTTGTTCCATAAAGTTATCTATATCAGCATTTTTAACGACTGCCAGTATTTCCCTTTCCTCTGGTTTACTACAACCTTTTACTTCATATATGCAGTGCGTTATCCCCAATCGCCTTGATAAGGTATCGAGAGCTTCGTGCGAAAGTTGTGTGTCAACCACCAATATCCCATCGGAGAATACTTTTTCAACATAAGAGACGCTTAAAGCGTGTAAACATGCAAAAACCTCGGATTTTGGTAGTGTTTCATGCTCTCTTGACAGTTCAAAAGCAAGCTCCATCTTTTCTTTTTTAGAAGAAAAGCTTACCAAAAGAAAAATTTTAAAATAAAAAATATCAATAAGGAGATGGGGAAGAAAGATGGTGATAGAAATTGAACAGCTTAGACATGGAACAGAGCTTTTGAAGCGTGGTTTCGCTTCCTTGCAAAAGGGCGGTGTAATAATGGACGTGACGAGTGCAGAACAGGCGATAGTGGCAGAGGACGCGGGTGCTATTGCTGTTATGGCTCTGCATGCAGTTCCTGCGGATATCAGAAAAGCTGGTGGCGTAGCAAGAATGGCAGACCCTGTGGTCATCTCAGAAATCATCGATGCGGTTACCATACCTGTGATGGCGAAATGCCGCATAGGGCATTTTGTGGAAGCGGAAATATTGGAAGCGTTGGGCGTTGATATGGTGGATGAATCTGAGGTTCTAACACCTGTGGACACGCATCATGTGGATAAAAGAGGATTTACAGTGCCCTTTGTCTGCGGTGCACGCGACTTAGGAGAAGCATTGCGGCGTATAGAGGAGGGTGCGGCGATGGTGAGGACGAAAGGGGAAGCGGGTACGGGGGACGTGAAGGAAGCGGTACGACACATGAAGTTAATTATGGGTGAGATAAGGTCACTAAAAGGAAAGAGCGAGGAAGAGCTGAAAGACGTTGCGAAAGAGCTGAAAGTGTCTTTTGAGGGGGTGCAAGAGACTGCGGAATTGCAGCGATTACCAGTGGTGAATTTCGCAGCAGGAGGAGTGGCAACGCCTGCAGATGCGGCTCTCATGATGAGGCTCGGAGCAGACGGTGTTTTTGTCGGTTCTGGGATTTTCAAGTCGGAGAATCCGCCCAGAATGGCTTCTGCAATTGTGGAAGCAGTGAACAACTACGAGGATGCAAAGAAACTTGCGGAGATTTCCAAGGGATTGGGGATACCGATGAAAGGGATTGAGATAAGTATTCTGAGAGAAGAGGAGATGCTGCAAGCGAGAGGGTGGTAATACCTATATAATATAATCTAATTACCTCCTCTTAAACCTCTTTTCTATTTCATTCTTTGTTAACCTAATCATCGTTGGTCTTCCATGTGGACACGTGTAGGGCATCTTCGCGCTTCTTAATCCCTCTATTATCTCTCGCATACTCTCATAAGATAACTTTTCTCCTGCCTTTATACTCGCTTTGCAAGCCGCAGTGGCGAACAAAAGCCTTATCTTATCCTCCCTTTTATCGCTCTCCTCGACTAAATCCTCTATTACCCCCATTATCTCCTCTTCGCCTATCAGGCGATAGAAAACTACCGGTATTGCTCGTATAATATAACTGTCTTCGCCAAATGGTTCTATATCAAATCCCATGGATCTAATCGCTTCTTCATTCTCACGGAGTAAATAGAGCTGATGCGGACTGAGTTTAGGGACGTAAGGTCTTAAAAGAGTTTGCTTGTCTATTCGCTGCCCATATTTCTCGATCAAACGCTCATAGTTTATTCGTTCAGCGGCGGCATGCTGGTCTATCATAATCATATCCTCCGCTTCACTCTGTGCTATGAGATAGCTATCAAGAACTTGATAGAGAGGGGCAGCGCGTATGTCTAAACTACCTCCTTCCTCCCTTTCGCCTATCTCTGTCATATCTGCTTGAAAAGAAGTTTGCACTGCTTTTATTGCTGCTTTTCTCTCCACACTAGGAACTCCGAAGAAACCCCCGGATTCAGATCCAACCCCGGCTTTGCCTTTTTCTTTCTCAATGATCTCAGGAATCAAATCTGCATAACGTAACGTCCTGGAAACAGATTCGACAATCGCATGAAAAACTTCATTCTGGTGGTAAAAGCTTATCTCGTGCTTCTTTGGGTGTATATTCACATTTATTTCGCTTGGCTCGATGTAGAGAGAAACAACCGCAAAAGGATAAGCGTGCTTTGGTAACAAAGACATATAACCTCTCTTTATCGCCTTGTCCATGATCTCGCACCTCACAAACCGCCTGTTTACATATGTGAACAGATGCTTTTTTGTGCCATAAGCCACGGCAGGCTTGGAAATATAGCCACTAAGGTGGAGGTCAACAAGAGGAGAAGAAGCTGGTGAATCCAGCTCTTTTAGCTCGATGAGTTCTTTAGCAATGCCGCTCCCATATGCATTAACGATAGCATCTAACATTTTCCCATTGCCTAAGGTACTTATAATGGGCTTCTCCTTTCCGTCATGATAGAGTTCAAATTTTACCTCTGGATAGATTACGGCATAATTTATTACCCTCTCCATTATATGCCGCAGTTCAGTGGATTGCGATTTTATGGTGCCTATTCTTGCAGGGAGATTGTAAAACAGGTTTTTGACTTCTATGGTAGTACCATTTGCTCTGGTTATCCTTCTTCTTTCTTTTATCACACCACCCTCTACTTTCTGATAAGTACCGAAATCTTCGCTCCTGTGTCTTGTGCTGAGCTCGACCCTTGACACTGCTGCTATGCTTGGTAATGCCTCACCACGGAATCCAAGAGTTTGTAAAGACGCCAAATCTTCTATGCTTGTTATTTTGCTCGTTGCATGCTTCTCAAATGCTGCTTCTACATCTTCTTCGCTTATACCACATCCATCATCTGTTACCTTGATGTAATCCATTCCGCCGTTGCCTACTTCCACAACCACGTGTCTGCTCCCTGCGTCTATGGAATTCTCTATCAGCTCCTTAACCACCGATGCCGGTCTGTCCACAACCTCACCGGCGGCTATTTTTCCTATCGTCTGCTCCTCTAAAACAAATATGCTCCTCATAAAACTTTTTAGAAAAAAGTTTTACTTTTGTTATTCTTTTGGTAAAACTTTTCTTTAAGCCTTTACAGGGCTTGCGGGGTCGTGGGGCAGAGCCCCACATAAGAAAAGGTTTGTGCTAAAAGAAAAACTTTTTATCGGTATTGTCATTAAATAGCTGCAAATGAAAAATCTGTGGTTGATAAAAAAACTAAAAACCATCCGTGAATTAACGAGATTAGAGCATGGGTTGATGTATGGTTGTGGGGTGATAATAGGGATAGTCATAGCAGGAGGGAGTTCTTACGAACCCGCGATTTTAGGATTCTTAACAGCTTTTTTTATCCAGGCAGGCACTTTTGCGCTAAACGATTATTGTGACCTGGAATCGGACATTGCAAACCAGCGGATGGATAGACCTTTGGTGAGAGGTGAAATAAGAGAAGAAGATGCAGTGCTGATTGCCTGCCTCGCCACCACAATCGGCATTGTATTTGCTATCTTCCTTTCCATAATCCTGAAAAACCCTATATTCTTCCTCATAGCATTTATATTAGCTACTTTTGGTGTTCTTTACGATATAAAAATAAAGGAATTCCTCGCAGTGAGTAACTTTTATATCGCGGGTACGATGGCGATACCGTTTATCTATGGCGGGTTAATCACCGAGCCCGATAGAATAGAAGTGGTGCTCCCAATTCTTATTCTTTCCGCCATTGCGTTCTTTGCGGGTCTCGGAAGAGAGGTGATGAAGGACATAGCAGATGCAAAAGGAGATGAGGTAAGGAACGTAAGGAGTATTGCAAGGGTATATGGAATGAAGAAAGCCAGGAACGTTACAATATTTTCTTATTCACTCGCAGTTATACTGAGTGTGGTTCCTTTCTTCCTGGTCAATACCCCTTATTTCTTTAATCCCGCATATATCCTCCCGGTCATGGCTGCCGATGCGTTGTTTGTGCATACATGTTTTGGATTGCGAAAAGGTGTGGATATAAATTATAACTATATGAGGAAAGAGACGTTAATAGCACTGGCTATGGGGCTAATTGCATTTATTAGTGGTGCTTTAGTTTAAACGACATAAGCACATAAAATGATATTAAATTAAACAATGAAAGTAGCGATAGGTGGGACCTTTGACCCACTGCACGATGGGCATAAGAAGTTATTGAAAAAGGTGTACGAGCTGAGCGGGGGCGACGAAATCGTCATAGGTGTGACATCAGATAAAATGGCACGAGCGAATAAGAACAGAGAGGTTCTTCCTTATAATGCAAGAGCAGCGAACCTCTCTCAATACATGTATAAAGAATATGGAGTGAAGATAAGAACGGTAGAATTAAACGACAGATACGGCGTTACTCTGGATGAGGATTTTGATTATATTGTCATATCGCCGGAGACGTATGAAGTGGCGGTGGAGATAAACAGGCTCAGAAAAGAGCGAGGAAAGAAGCAAATAAAGATAGTAAAAGTAGAACATGCAAAAGCAGCCGATGGCAAAACAATCTCGTCAACAAGGATAAAAGCGGGCGAGATAGATGAACATGGGTCCTTACTTGTTTAATTTTCTATTGAAATTGAATTGAATTGAAAATTTATTTATATTCAACATATATATTCATTTGTGCGGGCTAGCCTGGAGGGTCAGGCGTCCTCTGCAACTCGAAATCGTCGATATGCGAGAGGCGAAGCTCGAAGAAGGCGCCGTAGCTGTCAGTTTCAGCTCGAAGTCCAACGAAGAAGCATCGTCCTACGGGGTTGACGGTGGTATGGTGGCAAACCGGAGGGTTTGTTGCCGTGCCTTTACCATGGGTACTGGTTTAGGCCCGGAAGGGAGCGGACCCACCGTGGACGGTTGGCGCTCGCAGGGTTGCGGTGCGGAGGAAGACTTTGGGGGTCTGGCTGGTAGCGAAAGTGTCGACCGAGAGCGCGCCCGCACATTGAAATTAAGCACCAAATCTCAAACAAATTCCAATAACTCTACTGTTGGAATTATTTATTTAATATCTTATGGAAACGTGCATAGAGAGGGAGTAGGAGTAGGAGGAGCAGGAGTAGGAGCAGGAGGAACTTCCGTCTCTGCTTTTATTGACTTCTCAATCTTGGAAGTGCCAAAATAGTACTCGGATGATCTTGCCTTTGTACTTCCCTCTCCTGATTTATATCCTACATAAGCTTTTCCGGCAATGCAAACAGAGAACAACTTGTAATGGGTTGATTTGTTTAGAGCTACTGTCTCTTTCACATATCCCGGCTGGACTTCGGCTGATACCTTCATTCCCAGAATATTGGCATCGTATCTGGAAGCCTTAGCGAGCTCCTTTGCAACAAAGGACGTGCTGATAACCTCTCCGTTGTTTTCGTATCTTTCCTCCGTGCTTATTTGAGTGCCTAAATATCCGATGGTTTTGGAAGTAGAGAGAAGGGTAGGTCAGGCTTCACTAATAGTAATATTTGCGCTCTCGTTCTTGCCTTCTACCTTTCGCGTGATTATCACGGGACCTCCTTTACTCACTATCAAGGACTTCTCTGATGTGGTCATTCTACCAGGTAAAGCGAGAGTCCTCTCATCTGCACTAAGCCCTGCGAAATTGTTAAAAGAGGAATCCATGATCACTGTACCTGTTACATTCACGTCTCCTTCAATCTCTAATGTGCCGGGGATCGTTGATCGCTCTATGCTCCAGGTCGTGTTATCCACAGTGATCACCTCCTTATAGCCTATCTCCGCCTCTGTGAGCGAATGAGAGGACATGAGAATAAGGAGAGCTAACACTAATATCACCACTCCTAATCCACTATTTCGTTTTAGTATCGCCGTTCTCAAGCTTAACACCTTTTCTTTATATTCTTTCTTTTGTAAATAAAAACGGAGGAGGAAAATATATATCCTCCCTTACTATTTTTCTTCTTTCCTCGCAGTAGTAGCCAGCTTATGGCTTAATGATTGACGTGTAATCCATTTCCTTGCTGAACTCCCAGAAGCCGTTCGCAGTGCTCTTCTCGTAATGCGTCAGTTTGGAACCGAGCGGATATGTGCAATGTCCTTCTGTACCCGGTGTCCTTGTCCATCCGCAACCGCAACGCTCACAGTCAGTAGGATCAGTAAATTGTGAACAGTCTGTGCCCGATCCTACGCAATGTCCTCCATTTTTATCTGGTACCCAATGACATCCGCAGTGCTCGCAGTCAGCTTGGTTAGTAATGTGCGAACACTCTACTGTTCCTGTGCACTCTCCTGTTCCTGGTGACCCTGGTACCCAACAATCATCACTACCTTCTTCGGTATACACGCTAAACTCCGCAACAATGCTACCATGATCTTTAGTTCCTGCTCCTCCTGAGCCTGTTGCGGTAACTGCATAGTGCAAGCTTACAGGAGCTTCACTCATCTCTACTTTCGTTATTGTCGTAGCCAGTACCTCAGTCACAACCATACTACTCGATGCCTTCACGTCCTCACAGCTTGTAGGAAGTATAGCCACTGCAGCAGCCGCGAATGGGCATAGTATCACACCACTTGTTGCGGTACAATTAGAGACGAGACCCATGCTCACTCCCTCATCATGGCTTAACGAACCTATTGTCGCACCCTGAGAATATCCCATGCTTTTCATCACGTTGAGATTCGGCGTAGCTCCGGTATCTACATCCATGTCTTTCACGAACTTTGTTGTTCCATCTGTTACCTTCAAGTCTTGCATGTAATTCAGCATCCCCACGGTTTCATTACCGCCAAGCGGGGGATTGTGGATAAGGTCTTCGTTGCTGCTTTCCCAGATAACCTTTTCTTCGTATCCTCTCCAAATTGATTGGTAATGCACTGAAGATATACTACTCCCCAGAGTTATCCCCAAGTCAGACATACTATCCAGTCATACACCGATAATCAATATTCTACTGCACTACGTGGT
>QMVO01000040.1 GCA_003661125.1 Methanosarcinales archaeon | reverse complement strand
GTTCATCGCTGAGGAACTTAGCAAGGTCGAATGCACGACCTGCATCCCCAACTACAGCAACCGACATATCGTAGATACCCTGCAAGAAAAGGAATATGCGCTCTATACGCTCTTTAATACGGTTTTTCTCGATGGCAATAAATTCTTCGTTAACCTCCTTACTTAAACTTTTAGTTACACTTTCCAGGAAATCTATGCTGTTATTCAACCCAAAGGGATAAGGAGTTATAACGTAAGGCATATCAAATTTTTCATGCATTATTTTTGCACTTTCGAGTCCATCTCCTCCAAGCACGATATTTAGTGATGCTTTAGGCGCTTTTTTTAGTTCTCCGAAACTGGAATTTGTTAAGACGGCATTAAGGGTTATCCCCTGGCTGTTTAGCATCCTTTCGATTTCCAAGAGGTCAGCAGATGACTTGATGTCATCCTGTTTAAAGCCAATCAGGTTTACTTTGTCACTTTCTGTTTCACCGGGAACCATATATCGGGTAAGCTCAGATAGAGCTTCCTCATAGCCAATCCATGCAGGACCTTCGTAGCCACCAGTGCTTAGAGAGAAGATTTCAGCAGGGATTTCTCTTTTCATTGCTTGAACCACTCCTTCTACATCGTCACCCATGATCGCGGGGGCACTGCAATTAAGAACAGCAATTAACGACGGCTTGAAATTGTTATAGGATAGTTTTATGGAAGCTGCCAGTCTCCCCTCTGCACCGTACACCATATCCTGCGCTCGAAAACCACTACCAACTATTCTAATATCATTCTGATTTGAGCCAAGTGCCCTGAGAAGCAATACACCGCAATGGCAACCGGGGCGAGCATGAACGATGGTTATCGAGTCTTTAATACCGGCAAGTGCTCTTGCTGCACCCACCAATTTACAGTCCTGTGTGGGATCATAGGTCAAACCTTCTCGTGTTTTTACCTCTGTGTCGCTCATTTTTCTATACCTATGTTGTGGTGTACACATTCTCGGACATAACCATGTCACCTGTTGCTCCTTCTCTAATCGTGGCAAACATGTCAGCCAATACTGCCCATTCTGGTATCAGATTGTTTCTATACGAGTCGTATTCCAACATACTCAGAAGCGGATTTCTCCTTTGAGGCTTTTTAAGTGCCTCCTTCAACAGGATAGCGAGTTCGATAGGTGTCCCAAAGCCGATTCGTTGATGATGAAGCGTAAAACGCATAGAATCAAAAGTTCTTATGCCTTCTTTATTGTATTTATGGGCACTTGCACCCATTGAAAGAACCAAATCAGTGCCTGTTTTTTTGATTGCTTTTATCTCCTCTTCGATTGTGGGATTTACAAGAACTTCCGGGTCTGACCCGTACTTTCTTGCCAACCCGACATTTATATCCAGCATTTCATTTATCGCATCTGAGGTCAGACGGCTCTCCAGAGCCTGCGTCTTATAGATAATAACACTTGCTTTCATTCCCACATCGCTAAGCATTGACATTCCGATGCCGTGAATGCCGCCCATACAGGCGACTTTTTTATCCTCGAGACCTTTTTTAACTTTAGAAAGTCGCTCAATTGCATTCTCTTTTCTTCGAGCAATTACTTCCTCTGCTTCTCCTTCTTTACCTAATTGCTGGGCAATCTCCATAAAAATCCTTGTACTTCCTTCGATTCCATACGGGCTGAATAACTCTGGGTCGCGTGTTTCTTTATATCTGTCAAAGGCTAAAATCTCGTAGTGGTCAACGCCAAATCGTTCTTTCATTAACCTTGCCCAAGCCATTGGATAATCGGTTATGGTTAGATCAGCCTTTGGAAGCTCATACAGGTCTTTTACCGTGGTATGATTGAAACAGATTTTATTTATCTTGATTCCCATCTCGCTCAGCACAGATGCCATTTCTGCTACCTTTAGTCCTGCACCATGAATAGGAAAGGTGATGAGATTCACCGAGTTTTCGTTTTTATCTATTTCTTCCTTTTCCTGACCAATACCAATACCGTTGCACAACATCTGGTCTACGATTGCATAAAGAGCATCTTGATACCCAACAGGCTTTGTTTTTCCAACGAAATCACCGGTTGCGTAGACGATATCACAATCTACATCTCCCTTTGCTTTTGTCTCTTCTATCACTGACTTAAAATCATCTCCGATTAAATCACTTGCGCATGTTGTTATCACGACGATCAAATTTGGGTGATACTTCTCGTAAGTCTCTTTGATTCCCAGGCTTAATTTATCCTCGCCGCCATAGACGACTTCTAAATCGTTCATATCGGTACATGGCGTCTCGTAGAATGGAAGATAAGGTCTGAAAGGATTTATCTTGCGCTGAAATGCACATCCTATTGGGCCGTGGATCAAAGGCACTGCGTCTTCAATTGAATTAGCAACCATCAAAGCGCCGGAAATCTTTCCTGGTATAGCCGTTATCCCGTGTAAGGGCAGCGTACTATACGCACTAATTAGCGGTCTCAAAAACCCTACATTCTTTCCATTTCCCTTTTTACTTCCGATTTCCATTTTTTGTTCTTGTTCATACATCATTTTTTATATCCCCTCCTTTTTTTCTTTTTCTCTCATCAAAACATCTATCTCCTCATTTATTTCGTCGAGTTCAGCCTCCGAAAGAGGCTCAGGTATTGTTCTATCCTCATTCTCACAAATAGCAAGAGCCAAGTATCTGAACATATCGGCAATTTCGGAGTCTGATGCATATTCAAGCACGGTTTTATGGTGTATTTCAGCTCTTGGTATGAGTTCACTCATTGGTATCTTACCAAGTACCTTTGCACCCAATCTCGCTGCAAAACCTTCAATTATTGTTGGTTCGTCCACAAC
The DNA here is from genome assembly GCA_003661125.1 of Methanosarcinales archaeon. Lineage (GTDB taxonomy): Archaea > Halobacteriota > Syntropharchaeia > Alkanophagales > Methanospirareceae > QMVO01. Next base: position 7,501 of record QMVO01000040.1, on the reverse strand, counting down.
GCTTCTGCCATTATAGATAATGCCACCGAGGAAGACCTCACCACGGTCTGCAAAGCGTTTTATGCCTTTGCAGATGTTGTTTGCAGCATAGATTGCCATTGGGTCACAAGTCGTGATGATATAGACATCATCTGCCAGACCTTTTCGCAGTGGCATTGCAAACCCTCCACACACTACGTCTCCCAGTACATCGTATATCACCACATCTGGCTCTAAGTCATTGAAAGCGCCGAGGCGTGTGAGCATATCCGCAGCGGTTATCACTCCACGCCCAGCACAACCCACTCCTGGTTCTGGTCCACCGGATTCGACACAGTACACGCCATTGAAACCTTGAAAAACGATTTCTTCTAACTTCATTTCGTCTGGTCCCTTCGCACGGAAGACATCGAGCACCGTGGGTATCCTCCTTCCGACTAAATTTCGAGTCATGTCGGACTTCGGGTCGCAACCCATCACCATCACTGTCTTACCATCCTCTGCCAGAGCAACAGCTATGTTTGAAACCACCGTGGATTTGCCAATCCCTCCCTTGCCATATATACAAAACTTTCTCATCTTGTCGTTCCTGTCTCCTTTGTTCCAAAACCCATAACCGCGTTTAGTATTGTCTCGGTCAGGCAGACTGCGCCTCTGAAACCGGCATAAGGTGCATCGTCATACATGCATACATGATCAAACACTGGATAAGTGAACCTGACGAGTGGTATTCTCAGTTCAGCGGCAATATTTCGCTCAAAACTGCTTCCAAAGAGGATTGTTGTACTAGAATCGCGGACATTCTGCTCGAAGATGAAGTAATCATCCTCATTGCCGGCGAGCACTTCGATGTCGAAACCTAGTTCGCGATCCAGAAAGTGAGCGATAGGTTCTGCATGGAAATCGCCAATGACCGAAACGGGTGTTCCGTAGAGTTCATGCAAATAAAGATATATTCTTTTGAAAGGCTCTAAATCGAACTCTTGCTCTGCATCACATCCTATACCAAGGTGTTCACAGATTGTATTGGTAAACTCCTTGGTGCCTTCAAGCCCATAAGGATAGTCCACTTCGAGGTATGGCACTCCGAATTCCTTTTTCATGCGCTCTGCCAGTTCGGCTCCCTGTCCCATTACCACATTCAGTTCTGCTGCGGGAGCATTAACGAACTCGTCGAAGCGGCAATTCGATATAACGCTGTTCACTTTTATTCCCGCGCTGTTCAGCAATCTTTTGAGTTCCTTTATGTCTGCGTGAACCTTGAAGTCGTCAGGACAAAAGCCTATCAAATTAACAGAATTTTTTATAATGCTGCATTCTTTCATCAATTGTGCTAAGTGAACCATCGCCTCTTCATATCCTTTCCGCATGTTATCCTTGAAGCCCGCTGCATCCATCCACACAACTTCTTTTTTGAGGTTTACAGAAATGGAGTTTATAACAGCTTCAATGTCGTCTCCTATCATTGCAGAGGCATCGCCTGCCACAACAGTGATCAATGGCGAATCATACAGTTTATCTGCATGAATCAGAGCTTCTTTCAGTGCATTTTCTCCACCGAAAACCATCTCTCGTTCATGCATTACCGTGCATGCCTGTCGGATGTCAGGCTGGTTCGAGGTGCTTTTTAGCATCATAGCACCCCAATTACACCCAACCGGAACGTGTGCAAGCACAACTGCATCTTTTATTCCTGAACATGCGCGAAATGCACCAAAGAATTTACCTCCATCCATTTTTATTTTATTGTTCTCATTCCTCCTTCAGGAGGAGAAAATAAAAAACCTCCTCCTAAACTTTATCCACAAACTTGCATGTTCTTCTTTTATCTCCCCTCGCGTTTCATGCCTCTTTCTTTAATTCCTCAATTCTACGCTCTATTCTGGTAAGTTCATTCTGCATCCTTTTTTTCCAGTCCTCCAAAACCTCAAGTTCTTTTTCTGTGGTTAGAGGCGGTCTATGTTCGCGGTGGTCGTGCATATGGTAGTGATGGCAAGGGATGTGCTCATGTCCTACATGTCCGTGTTCATATCCATGTTCACACATTTTTTTCCATATCACCTCCTAAAACCTTTCTTTAGAAAGAAAGTGTTCAGCCACTTCTTAACCTCCACATCGTAGACCACATCTCATGTGATGCAAGACACATGCATCTAAGAACTTATTTGTAATCTCAAAGTCAGTTCCTATTTCATCAGCTACTTCCTTTGCCGTTTTTGACTTCTCAAGTAAAGTAAAGACATCGTAGTCCATGGCTGTGTATAACACCTGTGCCGCTTGATAGCCTTTCGCCATTTCGTCTATCAATTTTGGATCACTTTGAGGTGGTTCTGGTATGTTCATCTTCGCTCCACCCCCTTAGGTATGTGCGAGTATATTTCCTCGATGGTAATCAACACAGCAGCTTTTGGTCTCAACCGTTTATGCATTTCACTTATTCTACGAGCTCTTTCACTTATCTCCGGATTCTCTATTTCTCCAAGAGATTCTTTTCGTTTCTCAGCCTTTTTCCTCATTATATCAAAAGCTTTCTCGAAGATCTCTCCGTTTTTAAATATTTTCGCTTTGCCTTTCAACTGGTAGGATTCCAGTCTTTTGACATCAGTGAACGATATTGCGACCTGAGGATTCTCTTCCAGGTTTCTTCTTGTCTTTTTGAACAGCACGTCCACAATCAGCACTTCTTCATCGCTTATCGCATGCGCCAAACCGACAGGAACCACATTTGGCTTTCCTTCCGTTGTGGACGTAGCCAAATAAACGATGTTCTCATCCAGCATTTGCTTTATTTCTTCACTCATTTCCACTTCCATTTTTTCATCTCCTTTTTGTTTTTAGGTGTCAGGTTTTAGGTTTAAAGGATCTTCGCCACATTTTTCCTCCACCATATCATAGCGCTTCTCATTTCACGTTTCGACCATAATGCTCCGTCTCCTTCAATTAGATTTTCTGATAAATGCGACCTGATAACTTCTTCTGCATCAGGCGTAAGAACATCGAGGTTCTCTTTCCATTGGGCTACCACTTCGTCCAAATTAGAGAACTGCTGTTTATACTCAGAGTTTGTGATTTCAACGTTTGCGTAAATGCCCATTTCATAAAGCACATTGTAGAGATAGATATAATCAGGTCCGGGTTGATATTCTTCACCATATATCTTGGGCCAGAGCGTGTTGTAATCCCACATTCGTGCACCTGCGAAGGTGAAAATGTAAACATATCGCTTCGCAGCGTCATTCATCTTCGATAACGCTTCCTTTATGTCAAGCATGGTAATCGAGTGCGATGCGATTACGATGTCGTGTTCAGCTATATCCCTACCTATCGCTACATCCTCCCATTTCTTGTTTATGCAAGTGATGTTTTTCAAGCCTTCACTCACAGCATTTTCCTTTAAATATTCGAGCATGCCTTTGGATGGGTCTATTGCGGTAATGTGCCGTACCATTTTTGCAAGCGGTATTGCAAGCGTGCCTGGTCCAGCTCCGATGCCTAATACTGTGCATTCAGGGTCTATGTCGAGCTTTGCGATTATCCGTTTCGCGTGGTTATGGCGCTTTATTGATTCGCTATATCGCCTGGCTCTTTTGTCCCAGAAATTGATCATATCACTGCCTCTACGTCTTCTACTCCATGATGCGTTTTGCATCAACTCCTTCCACATCCCGGTCCAATCTATATCTTCAATCATAAATTTTTATACCCCCTTCTTCCCTGTGATAATCATAGAAGGGCTCGATGAGGAAGATATATCAAAAGTGCGAATCGATGAGAATCCTACTTCATATAACAGCTCAATATACTCTTTTTCAGTGTAGATGTGGTGTCTATCTCCGCGTAATGACAATTTGAGATCGAAGAGAACAGAAACGAGTGGAGCGGTTCTATCATCGTTTAAAAGCCAATGTTTGAGTACGATTGAACCATTATCATTCAGTGCATCGTGTATCTTCTTCAAAATACTCATTAATACATCCTTTTTGCGATAAAACACGTCAGAAACAAATACAATATCATATCCATTACCGATGTCATCCTCTAAGAAGTTGCCTCCAATAATTTTAACTCTTTCCTCTATTTCATACTTTGCAATGAACTCTTTTGCAACTTCTGTTACCTGTGGTAGGTCAAATACAACCGCTTCAAGATTCGGATTTATCTGGCTGAATGCAATTGCATAGAGCCCATGCCCACCGCCAAGATCGAGGAGTTTTCTTGCTCTATGGAATTCTGGGAATGTTGATACTTCTTTGACCGTTCGGTGAAGACTTCCCCGCATTGCGCCTTCAGCCATTGCCAGAATAAAGGTTGGATCAAATACATCTTCAAATTCAAATTTTCCATCCTCCTCTTTCTGTATCTCTCCTTTCAAGATTGAACTCATTTTTGACCAATTGTCAGAGCCCTTTGCAGAAAGTCGGAGTAAATTGCCTTGATAGAATGGGCTACTATTCACAAGAAAAGTTGAGGCGAGTTTGGTGTTCGTATATCTACCATCATGTTTTGCGAGGAGTTGTAATGCTACCAGAGCATTCAGGAATTTCTCGGTTAGATAGGGATTGGTCACAATCTCTCCGGATATTTGTCTCGCAGTCTTTGGCTCTTCGAGCAAATTGAAGAGGTCGAAATCGAATGCGGTAAATAAGATATGCAACGCTTCACAGCCTTTTCCTATCTTATCCAATGGTTCTGAACCGATTTCTGGGATAGTATCCAATACTTTCATTTTCTATTCTTTCCTCCACGAGATCATAGCAGTCCTCAGTGTATGCCTGAGCCAAAACGCATCGTTCTCTTTGACCAGATTCTCTGACAGATACAATCGAAGCTTTTTCTCATCATCGCCGCTCACATTCATCCAGGTCTTATAATGCTGAACAGCGGCATCTAAATTTGGAAATCTCATGTTGTGGTTGGCATCTATGATTTCCACGTTTGCGTATATGCCAAGCTGGTAAAGGATGTTGTAGAGATAAATGTAGTCAGGGCGAAGTCCCGGCTTTTCGCGGTTAAACAATGACCAAAGCGAGCTACCTTCTTTTTCGTTTCGGCGTCCTGCAACGATAAAGATGTAAACACAGCGTTTAGCAGCGTCATTCATCTTCAAAAGTGCGTTTTTAATCTCCTTCATAACAAGCGAATGAGAAGCAATAACAACATCATGCCCTCCTGCTTCTATGTCTTTTCCTTTTCCTATTCTACATCTTCCCACTTCTTGGGTATGTAAGTTATGTTTGCCAGATTCTCCTTCGCTGCATTCTCCTTTAAGCGTGCAAGCATGCCATTGGAGGGTTCCACTACGGTCACACCTTTCACAATCTTTGCAAGTGGTATTGTGGTAGTGCCCGGGCCTGCACCAATGTCAAGAACCCTGTAACTGGGTTCTATTTTTATTCTTGACATAATCATTCCTGCTCGGTCACTCTGCTGCACAAGATCCTCAAACCAATCAACTCGCTCATCCCAGAACTCTGGCTTTCCTGCATGTTGCCCCCAACGCGAGCCCTCTATCGCCTCATTCCACATTTCCGTCCAATCAAAATCTTCTATTGTTTTCATTTTCTCGAATTAGGTGTCAGGTTTGGGGTTTGAGGTTTGAGAGTGATTTTATCAGTCCATTTAACATTCTTCCGATTTCCTCCCTCAGAGTTTTTGATATTTCGTGTCGCTCAGATATTTCAGGTCTTTTGCCAACAACAGGTAATATTCGGTCTCTGATAGCGAGCCATGCGATATTGAGAGCATCTGAATATATTCTTTTAAATGTTGTCGCTTAGAACCTTCTGCTATGTTCGCAGCAACAGAAACCGCAGAACGCCGGATTTGCGATGTTAATCCAAACTTCTCTTCACCTGGAAATTGCTGAGTAACTTTATAAACTTCGAGCACAAGCTCATGACTGCTCTGCCAAACCTTCAAATACCTCACACCTCATACCCCCTCCATTTGATTTTATAGGACTTATCGGCACGATATATGGTCTCCCTGATTCGTTCCTCACGACAGCCTCGACACCGTAAACCTGTTTTATGTTCTCGGGAGTTAATACTGAAGCAGGATTGCCTGCGTCAATAATAGTACCCCCGTTCAACATGATTATTCTGTCTGAGTATCGTGAACCGAGGTTGAGGTCGTGGATAGCCATAATTGCAGAAATCTTCTTCACCCTCACCAGATTCTTTATTGCATCCATCACGTCAAGCTGATGCCGTATGTCGAGATTTGAGGTAGGTTCATCAAGCAAGAGGACATCAGGCTCCTGCACAAGTGCGCGAGCAATAAACACTTTTTGCTGCTGACCACCGCTGATTTCGTTAATGTCCCGCATGGCGAGGTTTTCAATATTCAGCATTTGCAACACATCTAAAACCTTCTCCTCGTCTTTTTCGCTGCTTCGCCAGCCAATGTGAGGACGCCTACCCGTGAGAACAACATCGAAAACCGTAGCAGGGAACGAATGGTGACCACTTTGTGGGATATACCCCAATTTCTTTGCGAGTTCCCTTCTGTGTATCTCTTTTATCTCTCTTTCATCCACCAATATACTCCCGCGTTGCGGGGCTAAAATCCTGTCTATACAGCGAATCAGCGTGGATTTTCCTGCTCCATTTGGACCTATGATACCGAGCATCTCCGATTGAGCAAGCTCCAAGCACACACCCTTAAGTATAGGCACGCTTGCATAGCTAAATTCCACATCACTTACTTTTAGTTTCATCTCTTTTCTTTTCACCTCCTTTTTTACCTTACCAATACTCCCTCTTTTTTTTGATTATCAGGTAGAGGAACAGAGGACCTCCCACACAGGACGTAACGATTCCCACTGGGATAATCACGGGTGCTACGACTTCTCTAGCAAGAATATCTGCGGCAACCAAAAAAGCAGCACCAAAAAGCCCCGATGCGGGAACCACAAATCTGTTATCCCCACCGATACAAATACGAGTTATATGTGGAGCAACCAGTCCGATAAATCCAATCATTCCGGTGAAGCATATAATGACTGCGGTAAGGAAAGATGCGACTATCATTATAAAGATTCTGGTTCGCTCGACATTTATACCGAGACTTTTTGCCGTTTCGTCTCCAGCACCCATTACATTGAGGTCCCATGATTTCCATATAAGCAGAGGAATGCATACTGCAAGCGTGAGAGAGATAGTAGAAAGGTTACTCCATGTAGCTCTTCCAAGGCTCCCCATCAGCCAGACGACTACGTCCTTTAGCGCCTCTGCCTCAGAAAAGTAGTGAAGCAATGATGACACCGCACTAAAGATATAAGTCATCGCAATGCCTGCGAGTATCATTGTTTCGGGCGTAGCTCTTTTAAATCGTGACAATCCAACGATAACAAATGATGGTATCAGAGCGAAAATAAATGCATTTCCTACTAAAAGAAGCCCTCCACCAATGAAGCCAACGCCAGCAATGATAGCAAGGGCAGCACCTAACCCGGCACCGGCGGAGATGCCAAGCGTAAAAGGGGATGCAAGCGGATTTCTAAGTATCCCCTGCATCTCTG
>QMVO01000039.1 GCA_003661125.1 Methanosarcinales archaeon | reverse complement strand
GACCTGCATGCCTACCCATCTGAACATCGTTCCACCATCGGTCATCCTGCCCACGACGGTTGGCATCCAGAGAATCTGCCAGATCTTCTTCCCGATTGCCTCTTTCAACTGGTCCGCCTGCTCACCCGGTTTCTCCCAACCTGCTGCGAACTCCTTGTTTATGTCCAGCAGGAATCGCCTGTCTACCGCATCCGCAAGGTCGTCATCACCTGTGAATATCTTTGCATAGCTGTCGTTCACGAGCATCGGCTTTGTCTCTACCATGTGCTCCTGGATAACCGCACCACCAGGCAGCGCATGGTTCAGCACTTCCATGTAATGACTTATGGTATCAGGTGTGACCTCCTTACCCAATCTCGCTTCTAACAGACCGTGCGCATCGTCCAGTCCTAAAACAATCCCTCGCTTCATGTCGTCCCAGCACTGTTGCATCGCGGCATTGTTTATCCAGTGCAGGTCGTCCGCATTCACCATGATGTCCGTATGGTTCATCATGTAGGGCATCAGGTATCTCTGCCCCTGCGGCATCCCCACGTCCGGATTGTATCCCGGTGTTCCCGATGTTCGAGTTTCTACTATCTTCTTCGCATCTTCGATGAACTCTCTCTTCCTCATTCCTCCTTTCTGCGCTATCCCGCCGTACACATAGAACTTTGTCTTTGTGCCTTCTGGTCGCTCCGCGAACTTATCCGACATCGCCTTCAAGAAATTATGCGCTATATCTCCATATGGCATTTTATTCCACACCTCCTCTCGGTACAAATAACTTAAATTTACCTACTCCTATGTCCTTCTTTCCGCCTTTTATCTCTGACATCTTACGCCATGGTTGGAATCCACCAACCGTTCTCTTCCAGTGTATCTGAGCAATTACGTCCATTGACTCCGGGTCGTCTTCTTCTTGCCATAACCCGCCTTGTGCATTCCTGTACATCGTTGTTCTCTTCCGCAGTTCATCCTCCGGCAGCGGCTTTCCTAACGTTACTTCCTTGTCCATCGCACCGCCGATCATGTCCTTCACGTAAGTGACCTCCTTCGTGTTCGGGTCATATGACCATCTCCGGAGTGCATCGAACATCATCCCGTTCTCATCCAGCCGGACCGCGTGCCCGTGCACTGTCCTTCCTCTCAACCCTGTCCTCGCGGTGTCGTAGAGCTCACTATCTACAAGCTCTTTTGTTATCTTCTCTACGTCTCGCTCTCTCGCTTCTGTAATCGTCCTTCCTGATAAGACACCGATATCCACTCCTTTGTATCTGCAATACCCGGACCATGCACGCTGACGTGGCGTTATAGGTGCGAACTGCATCGAGTCGGTGAACTGCACGTATCGAATCCTGTCGCCTGCTTTTGCTCCCTCCGTCGGCTCTACCATCTCACGAACCGCGCATTCCGGCTCCTCCATCTCCTCTAACGGTGGGTGAATGCTCTTGTACTCCTCTCCAGGTGCACGGTGCGCAAGCAGTCGCACTATATCCTCTTCCGGTATGTCTCTCAGCTTCTCTAGCTTGTATTCCGGATTCATATACTTCCTTCTGTTTTCCGCTACATGGCTACTTCCAGCCGTATATTGTGGCATTTTTTTCACCTCCTACATTATCTCCTTTGCACCTTCCGCAACTGCTTTCATCGGCTCTGCAAACTCCGGTATCGCGCCCAGCACTTCGCCATACAACGCTGACGTCCTCGCCGGTGTGAAATACATCGTGTCTGCATCTATGCACATCGCAGCACAGAAGCATGGTATAAACTGCCCCTTCGCATGCCTCGTAACGATGTGGTTCCCGTAGAACACTCCCGGTCCGCCTCCTCCATAAATCGAGTGCGAGAAGAACGAACTCGATACAGATGTTCCCTGGCACATTCCAAAGTCAGGTCCTGGCAGCCCTGTCTCTTGCTCCATTAACTCACAGGCGTACATGATGTTCGACGGTACTGGCTGTCCTGCTCGCATTGATGCACAATTCACACACACCGCAGCAAGCATTCCCGCACATGCGTATGCGTTCCACAACTGCATGTCGTCTGCGTCATACACCACGAACCCGGACGATAACTTCTTTAGTGGCTTTATCACTCCGTCCTCCTTTGCTCTCTCTACTAAGCTATACACCACATCGGCAAGCGTTCCGGTCTTTCCGTTCTCCTTTATCAGGTCGTGCACCAAGTTGTTCGCGTTCAGACCCTCGTATGCCAGGTCTAACAGATGCCCACGCTCATGCGGTCCCATACAGTTGCCCATCTCGAACTGCGCCGCCTCCTCTAATATCATGGTCAACGCCGCACCTTGTAGCGCTCTCTTCCGCACCGTTGCCGCTAAGTGGTTCACCGGTATGTTCCTGAGCACAAATCCCGGTCCCTCGTTCTTTATCGGTAAATCCACCAGCATCTTCACCGCTCCATCCTTCGTGTCTGGGTCCTCTGGATACATACCCCATACTGCCGCATGCACGTATGGTGCGTCCCACATGCTCACGTTGCAGACGTCAATTATCGCATGTGTCAGCGCGCCCATTGCCGCGGTCTGACCTACCGAGTAGTCGCTCAGAATTCTCGCGGTCGGCACCTGCGTCAGCATCCGCTTTCCCCCTGCGATTAACTCGACCTTCGTGTCGTCATCCGGTTCAACGCGCAACATGTCCTCTACCTGTTTCGCTATCTCGCTCGCATTGCCCAGTACATCAATATCCCTGCCTACGCCGCGGATTATCATCCCTTTGCCCGCTATTGCTCCAGTCTTTAACTTCTTGTCTAGACCTGCTAAGTCAATCGCGCCTGAGCGTACGGTCAGGCTAACTATCTTCCTTATCGCTGGATTTCTCAACGGACTGACTGCCTCTAATGGCACACCTTTCGCCAGTACGTTGCCCCTGTCGTCGTACAAATCTATCTCATCCGCCATATCTTCTTTTTCCTCCTTTTTTATTTCCCCTTTTGTTTTTGGGTATCAATATCTATATCCATATTCAACATAAAAGCTTTTCGGTTTCTTTCGTGTTTCCAAAAATGAGAAGCACCTCCTAAAGTGGTTATTTTTATGGTATTTGTTCATACAAATTATGAGAATTAAATAAAAAGTGTGTGGTAACAATTGATGTTTATATATCATAAAACCATAGATATTTTGAGGTCATAGGAAAAGAAATAAAATGGAAGAGAAAATATATGAGCTACCCATTCCTCGTGCGATAACCACGGGTATAATATTTGAAGCCGCGGAGAAGTTCGGGTTAGAGGTGGACCAGGAGAAGCCACCTGAAGATGCCTTTGATCCAAGAACTGATTTGCCCATCAAGGACTATGTGCCACGGATAATAATACGGAGTGATTCTCCAGAGAAATTGCTGGCAGCAAAAGAATACATATACAAAAAGCACGAGGAATGGATAACGAACTTAGAAGAGTGGCGTAAGAGGAGGATGGAGCAAATCCAAAGCAAATTCCGGAAATAACAAAATAAGTGCTTGTGATTTGGGATTCTTCACTATCTATTGATCTTGTTCCCCTTCCTCAATCTCCCTGAGGCACATCTTTACTTTGCTCACGATTTCGTCCAGTTTCTCTTGCGGCACATCCGCATTTCTCACAATGCCAGTCACAATACCCACGACCTTACCCGGCGTCTCGCCCTCTTTATTTCGCGTGCTTACTCCTATTTCCTCGAAATCCTCAAACTCCACCGGGCACTGGCAAAGAACGATAGCAGCTATCGCCACCTTCCTCAACTCAAATCTCACTTTATAAATAAAATGCGATTTTACGTTTCCATGATGCAAAATAGCAAGTTTATGCCTCCCAATTATATCTATCTCCCTTGGCTCCAACCCAAAGGCAACGCCATGACCTCCCGTCCTTGGTGCATCCATTGGCGTTCCATCCCCTGCATTCAATACGATCTCACCCGTATTTATACCCCTACCCCTTAATTCTGTGGTTATCTGACACACCGGCTTTGGCACATGCCTGTATCCCGGCGACATCGCAACCGCTATGACATCGTTCTGCCATGCTTTCGCAAATGTTCCTCGCTGTGCAATACCCCCACCTAAGCCAAGCGCCTGCCCCTTCCTACATGCTACAACCTGCGTCGCTCTTCCAACCACCATTTTATCTTAAAAACTACAGATTACACTGATTTTCACAAGATTTTTAATTTTGCATTGTTACCCCATCTGTGTTAATCTTGTGAAATCTCGTGGTTTTTTAATTTCACGCTGCTCTCAATTCCTCTATTTTCGTTACTTTTCCATCCTTCATGTACGCCACGCGATCGCAAACCATCTCAACAAAATCAGTATCGTGAGAGACAACCAAGAAAGTTATCCCTAAATTCTCGCGCGCAGCCCTTATCGACTCAGCAACGTATTTCTTCGTTATCGGGTCCATCGTTCCCGTAGGCTCATCAAGGATCGCGATTGCCGGCTCCTTCATCAACACCTGTGCGAGAACTATTCGCTGCCTTTCTCCGGCACTTAGCTGTGTGTGATCTTTCGGGAGTATCTCCAGTGCTTCCTCTTCTGTAAATCCTATCCCCTGAAGGATAAAGAGCACTTTCATCCTCGCAAGCTCCTCCGGTATCTTCAGCCCTATGCAGCTCGTTAGATTCTCTAACACCGTCTTTTCCGGGTATAATGAATATTCCTGGTGTAACATGGATACGTGCGTCGCCGCTTGTTCGCCTACACCCGGCGTAGTCGCGCCCCATGCAATCCACACGCCTGTTTCTGCCACTCTTCCTACTTCTATCCACCTCTCGCCAGCCCTTATCTTAACAGAACCACCTGTCAATGCGTCTATTTGAGATATAATCCTCGCTAAACTTGTCTTCCCTGCACCACTCTTCCCTAATAATCCAAATATCTCGTTCTCATATATTGTAAGCGAAACGTCATCTACTGCCTTTACCATCCCTCTCCAGATAGAGTAATAGTACTTCTTACAATGCTCTATCTTTATCTTCGGCTCACCAAGCTTCACATATTCCTCACGCTCTATCGCTCCCACCTCGCGCTTAAAATCTTCTACCACCGTTTTTGAATCCCCATATTCCTTGATTTCGCCGTGGTCAAGCCATAATGCTTTTTCTGTTAGTTCTTCGATGACATAGGGCCAGTGAGAAGTGACAAGCAACGTAGTTCCACCCTTTGTGGTCTCTATTAACGCCTTATGAACGAGCTTTGCCGTCTCAAAGTCCAACGTTCCTGTCGGCTCGTCCGCTAAAAGTAACATTGGGTCCAATGCCAATTGCCTGGCAAGTACTACTCTCTGTTTTTCACCCCCACTAAGGTCACTTGCCGGAAAGGTAATGCGATGGATCATTTTCACGGCTTTCAGCAGCTCATAAGCTCTTCTAAATCTTTTCGCACTCGGATATTTCCTGCTTTCCAGTGCCTGCATTACATTGTACATGACCGTATCATCGCCATATAACCCGAAAGTTCGCTGCAGCATGATAGCAACACCTTTCTTTACTTTCTTCCTCGCTTCTTTGTCCTTCCAGTAATTCACTTCTTTCAATTCCAGTTCAACTCCACACTTACTGCACCTCTCTCCTGCTTCCCTTGGCGAGCCTACCCAACCACATGATGGGCACATCGCTACCCTGAAAATTATCTCGCCAGAGCTGGGTGCGTATTCCTCACTGCCACGCAGCATGTGAAGTAAAACTGATTTCCCCGAGCCACTACGCCCAAGCAACCCCAATGGCTCTCCTTCCCATATATCCACACTCACGTTCTTCAAGACTTCCTTGCCATCAAACTCCTTGCATATATCCCGGATTTTTACAAACGGCTCCTCTTCTCTCATTTTTCTCTTCCTTATATATTCTATTTTATATGAATATAAAACTTTTATGCTAATTAAACCGCCCTCAAATCCTTTATTTCCGTTATTTTTCCATTCTCCATCCTCGCTATTCTATCACATACCCTCTCCGCGAAATCAAGGTCATGCGTGACAATCACGAAGGTAATGCCCAAATTCTCTCTTGCCTTTATTATCGTCTCGCCAACATATTTCTTTGTTACCGGGTCCATTGTTCCTGTCGGTTCGTCAAGCACTGCAATATTGGGCTCTTTCATCAATAATTGCGCGATGAGTATCCGCTGCTTCTCTCCAACGCTCAGTTCCTGATGTGTTTTTGGCAGTATCCGCTCAATTTCTTCATCGCTAAATCCCACACCATTGAGCACGAACTTCACCTTCATCTTCGCGAGATCCTCTGGCATATCCAAACCTATGCCGTGAGTGAGATTCTCCCATATCGATATCTTCGGAATCAACGTGTATTCCTGATGTAACACACCCACAAAATGTGCCCTCCAGTCAGTTGTGCCACCTGTAATCACTCCGTCCTTTATGAAAGTCCCGGCATCCTCCTTTGATGCCTCGAACCATCTATCCCCTATTCTCACCCACGCTGAACCGCCTGTTCCCGGCTCTAAATGACTTACAATCTTCATCAAACTCGTTTTCCCTGCTCCACTCGGACCTACAATCCCGAATATCTCATTCTCATTTATTGTGAACGAAACGTCATCTACCGCCTTTACAACGCCTCTCGATGCTGAAAGGTAATATTTCTTCAGCCCTTCTACTCTTATCTTCGGGTCGCCGAACTTTTTATACTCCTCTCGCTCTATTTCGCCTACTTCGCGTTCAAAATCTGCCACCACCTTCTCCGTTTCGCCATATTCAACTATTTCGCCTCTATCGAGCCATACCGCTTCTTCTGTCAGGTCGCGAATCACGTACGGCCAATGAGAAGTGACGAGAAATGTTGTTCCTCCCCTCGTGGTCTCTACCAGTGTGCGATGCACCACCTTTGCCGTCTCGTGATCTAACGTTCCCGTGGGCTCATCGGCTAAAAGCAGAATTGGTGACAATGCCAACTGTCGCGCAAGTACCATTCTCTGTTTCTCACCACCACTGAGGTCTCTCGTATCTGGCATATTTACACGATGCAGCATCCTCACCGATTCCAATATCTCATATACTTTCTTCATTCTCTTACTCTTCGGATATTTTGCGCGCTCCAATGCCTCTAATACGTTCCATATAACTGAGTCATCGCTGTACAAAGCGAAACTGCGCTGCAACATGATAGCAATCGCACTTTTTAGTAATCGTCTCATCGGCTTATCCTGCCAGAAATTCACTTCTCTAAACTCGAATTCCGTCCCACACTTACTACATCGCTCACCCACCTTACTCGGACCCTCTACCCACGTACACGAGGGGCAATACGCTAACCTGAAAATTATCTCTCCGCTATCCGGTGCATATTCTTCAGTGCCCCTGAGCATGCGAAGCAAAACCGATTTTCCGGCACCACTCTTTCCAAGTAGTCCTAACGGCTCCATCTCTTTTATATCCAGATTCACATTCTTCAGCACCGTTTTGCCTTCGAACTGCTTGCTCACACCTCGAATTTTTATGAACGTCTCAGCTTCTTCGCCCATTTCTCTTCCTCCCTAATTTATATCGTATATCCTTACCCATTCATATTATATAAAATTGAAATTTTTGCATTCATACTTGAACATTTTTTCTTCGTTTAAAAGTTTTTCTATATTTTTTATTTTTTCTCCCTTCTACTAACATCAACTCACCTTCTTTATTGAGTTCAACCCGCACATCGACAAAGCCTGTATCCAAAAGCACTCCTTCTAAACGCTCGGGCGTGAAATATTTGAGCGCATGTGCGTGACTTTCTGTTTTAGCAGCTCCCCCTACCCAGTCAATAAGTAATATCCCCCCGTCGGATTTTAACACCCTGTTTGACTCCTCTAATACCTCCTTAGGATTAGCCATTTCGTGTAATGCCTTTAACGATACAACGGCATCAAAAGTGTCGTTTGCAAAAGCCATTTCTTCTGCAGATTGTACTTCAAACTCAACTTTCCCGAAAGACTTCTTTCTCGCCTTTTCTATCCTCCTTTGCTCCGTGTCAATCCCTGTCACATCACATCCAGTTTTCTTACTTATATATACACTCAATTTCCCGGTGCCGCATCCAACATCCAAAACTCTCATCTTTGCCTTTTCTTCCCCGGCTTTAATCCGCTCACAGAGTTTCTCCACCAACTCGACTTCGTTCTCTAATAAGTCCATAGTAATATAGTAATTACTCAATATCCCGTAGACCTTTTCTTTATCTTTCCTCCCATTCTCTTCATGATAGGTCGTATTGCACCGCATGCATCACACTTCAGCACCCATATACGATCCATTTTCATAAAATGTGTATCCGGCTTCTTACACTCCCAGCATAGCACGTATTCATCCATGTATCTCTGGATTTGACGCGCCACCTCATCCTTCGAAAAATGCCCCTGAAAAATTGCCCTGCTCCCTTCAATCTTACCTGCTGTACCCAATTCGTTCAGCATGAATTTCATTACGTGCTCTGCTTCGCGGTTTATATAATTGCAGATAGCGTCAAAATTGTCGAAGATCGTGGTCTTTCCCTCTATAAACACCTTTATCTCAGGTACAATGAAGCGTGATTCGAAGATCATCGTACTTGACAGTTGCTTCAACGCTCGATCTAACAATTCTTCATATTCGTATTCTTCCATTTTTTTGTATTTAATCGGTAGAGAGTTATATACTTTGCCATACCTTGCCATGAGAACGCCGAGGAAGGGATTTGAACCCTTGTGTCCCTGTCTGGGACACCGGCTCTCAAGGCCGGCGCTTTTGTCCGCTAAGCTACCTCGGCATACAAGCTCTGGCTTTCATGCCTTCTTCTTCCCCCATCCATATGCCTTCCTCATTCTTCTTGATTTTCCGAATCCGCATGCTACACAGTACTTCGCATGCAGGCTGAAAGAGTGGCAACCGCATCTTCTACATTTTATGTGCGACCTCTTCTGCCTCTTCCCTGCTGATGGCGTCCCTTTTACCATGTTTCTTTTTCTCCCGATTCTTTTTCTTTGCCCTCACCACTGCCTTTACTTTTTCCCTTATCTCTTCTTTTTTCCGTCTCCTTTTGTGGGGTTGGCGAAACGTACACCACATTATCACCCCTCAATAGAATTTCTCCAATGAAGTTCTTGACCGAAGTGTCCTTATCCAGCTCCTCCGCGTCGCTTAGCACCAGGTTCATGTGCATATCATACCCGTCTAATACTCCTCTAAATTCCCTACCGCCTCTTATTTTCACTATAACTGGAGACTTTAGCGATTTATTTAATATGTCCAACGGCTTAAGCTTATCCACCATGTCCATCGCTCCCCTTTTCTTCTTATTGTGCTGCTTGCTTATTCTTGTATCTTTTTCTATGTATCTTATACCTACTTACTCACTCACTCACTCACAATCCGCTTTGCATTTATATCATATCAAAGATATCATATCAAAGCATAGCCTTATCTTTATTTTCTTCCTATAATATTATTTACATCAAGTAATACTCAGGGAGAACACAAAAATGGTTAGGTCTTTTTATGGATATATAAGCGATGCATGGAAGAGGCCGGAGGCTTCTTACGTAGGAGAGCTCAGGCAGAAGAGATTGGTGGAGTGGAGGAAAGAGCCCGCCGTTGTGAGGATACAGAGACCTACAAGGTTGGACCGTGCACGCTCTTTAGGGTACAAAGCGAAACATGGCATCATCGTCGTGAGAGCAAAAGTACGAAGAGGAGGGAGAAGGAAGTCGAGACCGAAGCACGGCAGAAGACCAAAGAGGATGGGTGTGCACAAAATAACGCCGGGAAAGAGCTTGCAGCGGATAGCTGAGGAACGAGCCGCAAGAAAATATCCAAATCTCGAAGTTCTTAATTCTTACTGGGTGGCTGAGGACGGGAAAAGGAAATGGTATGAAATAATCTTTGTCGAGCCTGCCAATCCCACGATTAAGTCCGATAAGACCCTTAACTGGATTTGCAACCGAAAGCATCGTGGAAGGGTTTTCAGGGGGATGACCTCAGCGGGTAAAAAAGGAAGAGCGTTAGTTTGAATCGAACATGAACAGGTCTGGCGTGGTGGATTTGCCACTTCACGGCGGAACGGCACCCTACTGGCTAGTAAAACGGATGAAGAGCTTAGCTCATACCATATTTGAGGCAATAATAGATGAATATGGGGTGGATGGCGCAATTGGGAAATTGGCAGACCCGCTCTGGTTTCAATCGCTATCGTGCGCATTAGCTTACGATTGGCACAGCAGCGGGACCACAACAGTGGTGTGTGGCGTTTTAAAATCGGTTATAGACCCTGAAGAGTTCGGTATCGGCATCGCAGGCGGGAAGGGAAAAGCTTCGAGGAATACTTTGTCTGATATAGATACGATAGGTGAGAAGTTACGGCTCGGCGATGGAAAGATAGAAGAGCTAAAATACGCAAGCCGGATATCTGCGAAGGTGGATAACGCATGCATCCAGGATGGTTATCAGCTTTATCATCATTCGATGGTCATTTCAGAGCACGGAGAGTGGGCGGTGATTCAACAGGGAATGAATCTTCACAGCAG
>QMVO01000038.1 GCA_003661125.1 Methanosarcinales archaeon | reverse complement strand
TTCGTTTGTAAATCATCGTAACCTGTTGCCAATGATGCAATTGCTTTACCGCCAACAGCACCAAAAACTTCATTTGCCATTGTTATTCTATCGATTTCACTCGGAGTTTCGCGCAGCATTTCTATGTATGCATTGAGAGCCCCCATTACATCTCTGTCTATCCATGCTCGTAATTCCTCTTCTGACATCCCCATTTGCGCTGCCATATCCCCAACATTTTTTGCCATCTGTGTAAAAGCTGTATTGAGTCGAGTTCCAACACGCTCGGCAGGCATTCCCATTGCGATGAGAGTAGCAGCGAGTGCAGCTGCAGCGTCAGCAGTTAAGCCTAATTGAGCCCCGGATGCTGCCATCCGAGTCATAGATGCAATAATATCCCTGCCTTTTGCTGCAGTAGTATTTTCGAGTGTGTTAATTGAAGATGCTAAATTATCAGCTTGAGTAACAGGTAGCCCAAAAGCATTACTGACTTTTGCCATTGATGTTGCCGCCTCTTCTGCTGTCATATCTAGAGCAATTGAAACTCTTGCTACACTCTCGGTAAAAGTAGTAATATTATCAGAACCTTGAATACCTAATTGACCGGCAATTGCTCCAATATCAGCGAGTTCTTTTGCAGAAAGCGGAATTTGAGTAGACATTTCTTTAAAATCTTCGCCAAGGGCGTCGATTTCTTCTTCTGACATGCCTGTTGTCTTTTGCACACCTTTCATTGCCATATCAAAATCACCAAACGCATCGATAAGTCCTTTAATAGCAAATGCAACTCCTGCAATCGCGAGAGCTGCAGGAATAAAGTATGTATTTACGGTAGAATAAAGTGCTCTCCCCACATTCTTAAGTTTGGAAGCAACAGAAACTCCAATAGTTTTAGTTGTCGCTATTTGATTTTGTACTTGCCGAAATGCAGAGGAAGCTAAATCTCTTGCTTTTATAATAATCTCCACAATATTTCCCGGCATTTTATTTTAATGGAAAAGTAGAAAGTTTAAAATAGAACGTTTACAAATGCTGTTTATTTTTACGCGATCTGGAAAGAATTAACTGTTCGTGCTTTGCAATCCGTTCTAAAATAAATAATGCATTTTGAATAGTATTCAGGGAAGTCTCATATAAGGTCTTCTCCGACCAGCCGAAATGAGACATGAGCGTGTATTCGATTATGCGGTCGTCTTTTATGCTCTTTCCTTTTAGCCACTGAGCTATTTCTTCAGCATATTGCCCAGCGGGCTTGGGGAGAAAAGATTTGATTACATCTTTTTCTTGCCCTTCTCTTCCGTGAACATCGTTTCGAGATACGAGCTGATACTGATACCTAAGCCATTCAAAAAACCCGCAATATCACCGCCCGCCTCTGTTTTTACTTCTTCCTTGAGTGCTTCAATGACTGAAATCGGTAAATCTGCAATTTCATCGTAGTCCTTGTTCGTCACGAGCATGATAGCAATGATATCATTTGTTTCTTCTTCTTCCTGTACAAGCTGAATATATTCCGCGAGTTTATCGGCGTTCTCAAACATCCGCTCGAATATTTCTTCTTCTTTGCCCGCGCCTTTCATCATTGCGAGCACGCGTGTCATCAAAAATCGTTTGACACGCTGCATCGCACCGTATGTAATTTCATCACGAGAATAGAATTTAAACTCGTAATTACCTATCTTTTTCGTTCTCATTTTGTTCTTGCTCCTTGTTTTATGGTGCCTTTCCCTTCCTGCGCATAGAATTTAACCTATGCCCCACCCTGGCACTCATATATAATCCGCTATACACTAGGTATATATAAAGCTACGCTATTGTCAAGTCTGGCTGGTCCATTAGGAATGTAACCGTCTCACCAATAAAGTTATCGGGTGTAATCTCTGGATTGTATTCAGGCGGAATGAGTCCCTTAATAGTAAATGTCTTACCACCGAGTGTGAACTGCAAATTTTGTTTCGTGCCGTTTTTCACTAATGTGAAAAAGGAATCAATATCAACCCAGGTCAATTCCATCGAGACCGATATGTCCCTCTTCTTTACGACTGCACCTTCAGCTCGCGTCCATTTCGTTGAGCTAATATCTTTCGGTAATTCGACTTCATTTGTTATGCTGAGTGTCAGATCGCCGACAGAATGCGCAATCTCTGTAGTAGGCGGATCATTAGAATCCATCTTAAGTCCTGTTATGTCTTCCCACAGGAACGGGTCATCTGTACTCTCTGATGCATGCGAGCCCGTACCTATGAAATCAGTGCCAGTCGGGTCTGCTACATCTCCTATTGTCATATCCACATCTACGGTTGCAATTCCTTCTTTTGGCAAGGTCAGTTCCCATCTCGTGAGCATACATCCCTTATACAATATCCATTTCTCATCTGTGTACTGCGCGATGCTTAATGAATCGACAGAGTCTGATAGACCGGTAGTGCTGCCTGTGATATACTGCATGAAATCCCAATCCTGCGGTTTGTAAGTCAGTGATGCGGTTAGTTCTCCATCCACTTTCATATTTCGCATTTTTTGCAACATATCTGTTGCATCGTAAGCACCGAGATAACGTACTTCTTCGTACCCTTTGGCTATGTGTGGAGTGAATGGATTTACTAATCCGAGCCATTTCATCGTTGGATTGTCTGGTGTTACTCCGTAAGTACCACTCCCTATTGAATCCTCGGCGACGTATTCTATCGCCTTCGCACCAGAAATCGGCATTTTTGCCATTTTTTGCTTCTTCCTCCTTTTTTCTTCGGTTGAAGTTTATCGGAATAGAAATAAAAAGGGGACGTTTACAAATTTTATAGTAAGAACTTATGGTTCTAACCAGAAGACCGAAAACCTTTTTATGCTAACTGACTAAATATTAGTGGTGAACAAGGCAGTGAATGAGGAGAAATGATGACTGAATATCCTTTTAATATCAGTTCCAAGAATGTAGAAGAGTTTGAAGTGAGAGATACCTTTAATAATAATACATTAAAGGGATATATCAGACGAGATGGACATTCAACCTATGGGATGCTTTACATCACCCATGTAAATGATAAAGAATGTCCTCAATATGTATGGGCTACACCAAAGATGGTATATCCTTTTGATAGGGACGGTAATTATATTCATTTTGAAAATGTAGACAGGATAGAAGTATATGAAAAGTTAGATGGGACAAATATCTTAGGATATACTTATTTTGATGCAGAAGGCAATGAATTTGTGAGTTATAAAACACGACTACGACCAACGTTAGAGGAATCCCGATTTGGTAACTTCCGGAGTTTGTGGAGCGAAATGCTTGACACATATCCCGAGATACCTGAGATAATATTAAAGAATAAATGTAACATCAGCTTTGAACTATACGGAAAAAGAAATAAGATATTAGTAGAGTATGATACTTTACTTGACTGCGCTGCGCTATTCGGTGTATTCCCTAAGAAAATAGTCCCTCCCACAGAACTCAAATTGAATGGATTGAGAACTGCAAAGCTTTTAAAGAATTTTACATCTAAAATAGAATTCATTGAAGAATACGAAGCACTAAGAAAATGGCTTAATGAAAACATATTTCAGGATACGGAGGGAATCGTAAGAGGTATAGAAGGCACTGTTTGGTATGTCATCTCAGAAAGTGCAATACAATATAAAGCGAAGCCTGATTTGGTTTTGGATGTGCACTGGAAAGACAATAGAATACCAAAACATTCAATATTAATAACAGTGATAAACGCCTATGAAGAAACAGACAATCCTTCTTTTGATTTGATTAAATCGTTGCTTTTAGAAGAGTTCCAAGAAAGTGATATAGTACAACAAGAAGAGAGGATTCGCAAGATAATGAATGAAGTAGCTTTTGAGAAAAGATTTAAAGCGGAGATAAAAGAGAAGTATTTGAAAGAAAATTTAGATATTGTTCACGATAAAAGAACTTGTATGCGGTATTTTGCACAAGAATATGATAAAAAATTAGCAAGTAAGATATATAGTTATTTGTCAGAAGAGTTTGCCATAAAAAATGAAAATAAATGATAAAGGACAAATAGATGTAGATAAAGACGATATGAAAATTCGTGAATACTTCTGGAAAAGTCGTTTAGCAGAATTGAAAGGCAATGTAAAAAATGATAGGAAAAATGATTGAAGACCGTATGATCGAACTTACATTCCAAGCATGGCATGGCAATTACGAAGAAATAATTAAGCTCGCGGAAGCATCAGGCATCAACATTGAGTATAATGAGAGGGTTCTTAGTTTCAAAGGCAGAGGAGAATACCCAAAGTATTCAAATGTCCCTACTGCTATTTATTCGGGCTTAGACCCAGCTACTATTTTCATCTGTTTGGGGTTCGCATTTTTCGGTATGTTCTGGCCAAACGTGATGCCGGGTGCATTGGAAAAACTAAATAAGCGGTGGAGAGAAGAGATAAAAAATAAAAAAGAAATGAAAGCTATTAATAAGAAACTTGAAGACTACTTTTAATCAGATTTTGTGATCTCAATAGATATCTCATATCCATAGTATTCATCGAGGAAGATATTGTGTATAGAAACAGGTTGACTCTTGAGGACTGTACCGTTTAGTGTTTTGTCATTCGTGAGCGCTTCATATGCATCGCCTTGTAATTTATCCAGAATTTCTATCATTGCTTCAAACCGCGAAGGAGTACGTTCATAAACTCTACCTAAAAGTAAAATAGAAACAGAAGCAGACCAGAATCGTCCAGGTATTGAACTATTGAGATAAGAACGTTCTTTGTCTATATTAAACGAGATATTATATCCGAGGATGCAGCAAGGGTCGCGTGCACCTGATACGGGAAGATGATAATAATAGGATTTGATCACGTCTTTTGTGTCTGCATCATTCTGGAGAATATGCTTGATTCCATCTAAGATAGATTTAATCATTCTCTTTTATGTTTTTTGTCGCTTCCCATTGTCTTTTTGCTTCCTTTTTATGCTTTTTTTCTTCTCTTTTCTTTTCTTCTTTCTTCTCTTCGCTCTTTTCCTCTTTTGGTGTTACCAATTCTTCTTTACGTTTTTCAATGCGTTTTAATGCAGCCTCTGCAACAGACAAATCAATTTCAGCTCTCTTCTTTTCGTATTCGTTTTTTGGTTGTTCAAGTCGGCTTAATGCATCTTCGCGTTTTCTTTGCCATCGCCGTGCACGCTTATCCAATTCTTCTAAAAACAGTTTCTTTTCTCTATTATCCATTTTCTTTTACCTCTGTCTTTTTCCTTTTTTTCTCCAATTCTATATATTCTCTTCTTTCCTGTTCATCTTCGGGATATGAAAAGTAACTATCAATTGTCATTTTTCCTATTCCTATTTTCATCCTCCTATATGACATACTCTACGTCAGGATAAACATATAAAGGTTCAGGATTGATACGTCCGCTTTTTTTCATTTCGTCTGGCGGGGTTAAGCCATGATTTTTCATCCAAATAGCTAAAATTTTTTCTGCTTCTTTGCAATCGCGTAAAGTTTCTTCTGCGATACTACCTCGTTCTTGCTGTTTCTGTTGTAGAATGCATGCAGTTCGCAAACATGCTGCGGATACAATGCATTCATTCTCTGCTTCTTCTAATTCGGCAGCCGTGAAATCTGTTTGACGTCCAAGGAAATTGTTTACCCAGCGTTTTGCTTCCTGCGCAGCATTCGTAATTTGAGCGTCAAGAGTGTCTGTATCATATAGCTCAGTGAGGATATAATTATTCTTCACTATATCCATATCGGTGTATGTTCCCGAAATCAGATTCATTTTTTCTTTATGACCTCCAGAAGTATGAGAAAATCCAATTCAGTCCCTGTAAACCGAGCGAGATTGCGAAAGCAAAGAAAATGAGAAAAGCACCTATTCTGCCTCTGAGATACGCGCTTTCCGATTCAATCATCTTCAGACGCTGATTGAGAGAATCCATTACACTGTTTCCCTGCTGTAGTCGGTTTCGGATCCATTCAATATCGCGCCGATTCTCTACTGTGATGCGATATAATTGTTCCAACTGTTCCTCTGACAATGTCATTTCACTATTTCTACTGCTCGTCCTTCGCCTAATTCTTTGATTAGCTCACGAGTGAGATAAAATATTTCGCCTCTCTGATACCTTTTACGGTCATACCCGGGACGTTTGCCAAACGAGATATTGATTAGTGCGCGTACTTTGACGAGTTCTAAGAATCGTGGTTTTTTTGTTTTTTCTGGTACTTTTTCTGTCTCTTTCACTTTCTTCTTCTTGCGTGTCTCTGTTGTTGCCATGTTCAGCAAATAATAGTTATATCCCCGTGATTGTGCAGATCGCTACATCATGCTTGATTCTCAATACGCCTGTGCTATATACACGTCCATGCAAATCGCTTGTATCAGGGTGCTCGCTTTCTGTACCATGCTCAGTCCTCCAATCGACACCAAGGAAATAGTCGAAATACGGTCTTGCCAAATTTACTGTTGGAATGAGCAATCCCGTACCGGCAGTGAGTGCTTTCGAGCTGTAAATTGCCCCTCCATTCAGCATTTCCAATACTTCTGGCTCTTCTCGTATTCCATAGCTATTCCGAAGTGCACGAAGTTCATTTCGCTGTGTCGGATGTAGAATGAGATTGCAGCTTGAAACGGGGACATCGTCCTGTTCCAATGCATCCATTGCTCCTGCGACTGCATCCGTGGGATTACCGGCGGTACCAAAATCGCTGCCTGCGTATGTGTTGCCGGCACCTTCATATAGCCCTTTGATATCATATGTAGACCCATCACCAGCATAGCCACGAATGATTGTCGCATCTTCTTTGTTTGCAGCAACGAAAGCAGCACTCAGCGCGGTACTGTTATCAATATTTATACCTTTCTCGCGATACGATTCGTAATGCCTGCGGTCTATTCTGTAATCTTTTATGTGTATCGGCAGTTTAAGTGTGGTTGGTGTAATATTGATTTCGTCTTCGCCAGCATCGGAGAAACTGTATGTTACCACACCTTCACCCATCTCCACTATCTTGTGGAATTCGACTGCGGACACACCGAGTCCATGCTCTGGCGTTACTGGCACGATTTTACGGCCTATCAGAACTGCACGTAACGGTTCTACCAATTCTGCATCTACATACTTCGAGAACTCTTCTAACGAATTTGTTGCATCAGCCATTTTTTATTTTTTCTCACCTCCTTTTTATATGCTGCTTAAAAGCATTATGTCTTGTGCCGCGGAACTCGCATCTACGGATTCCACTGCTTTGCCTACGATATTAAATCCTTCTGCTTCGAGAACTACCCAGAACGTTCCTTCGATAGCATGATCTGAAGTAGTGTACGTAATAGTCTTTGCAGTACCATCGCAGACATGTCCTGGTTGTTTGGGCACGCTGTAAAATAGAGCTGTCCCATCGGCACTCTTGATGTCGGATTCGACAAGCAAAGCACCAAGAGTGTTGTTCGCGGCAGTAGCATCGACCATATTATGCTCCACCTTACCTGCGGCTGCACATGATTCGCCATCGAGGAACCCATCTGCATCGCCACCCGATTCGGTTGAAAGGATACCGATGTCAATATGCGATGATGCGACATTTGTAGATACGTCCACAATCACATCCTTCACAACCATATCAGCCGGCAATTCGATGTAGGTTGTTTGCTCAGAGGTAGCTTTCTCGAACGGGATACCTAAAGCTAACCCGCCTTCCATCATTGCTATCGGACCTATTACCTGCCCATTCGTCCAATTCGCAAGATACTCGCCTTGTGTGACAACACATCCCTTAACTAACGAGCCTACGATAACGAATTTGCCGCCGTATAGCACTGGCGCCATGTCATCTGCGGCATATGCAGTATCAACATCAGTTGGGCGATAACTTGGATGCGCTTGCTCATAGCCCAACCATCCACAGACATCGAAAGCGGTTCCTATGGCAATATCGAAGTCAGTAGAGCCACGTTTGACTAACCTACCGGGTTTCATATTTGTTACTGTGCCACCCACTTTTCTATCAGCTACGAGTGGGTCACCAACGGCAACAA
This sequence comes from Methanosarcinales archaeon, assembly GCA_003661125.1. GTDB lineage: Archaea > Halobacteriota > Syntropharchaeia > Alkanophagales > Methanospirareceae > QMVO01. The sequence goes on along the minus strand of QMVO01000038.1, from coordinate 2,486 downwards.
TTTTGTTTGTCGGTTTTTGGATACCGGAAAATGCACTCATGTTTTTTTATCACCTCCTTCTATTCTTCTACCCATTTTGTACCATCCCATCTCCCCACTTTTTTGACTTTTTGCTGAGATTCTGATGCTGGCGAACCAGCGACTGCAACACCTACATTTTGTTGTCCGATTGGCAGATCAAGTTTTAGCAGTGTATCAAGATGAGGGATTTCAAACGATTCAAGCAATTTTGCCGCTTCCTCATCCATCTGTAATTTGGCTTTGATCTGCTCGCGTTTTTCGTTTGCTATCTGATTTCTCAATTCTTCCAGTTCTTTTGCTTTTGCGTTTAATTGCTCTTGCCATTCCTTTTCCTTTTCAGCTATTTCTTTCTCTTTCTCTTCTTTTATTTGCGCAAGAGCAACTGCGTGTTCATTATTGAGTTTTTCCGTTACTTCAGCAACTGCAGTTGCAATGCGCTCTTCTAACTGCTCAGCAGTATAGACTACTTCTTCTCCCATCATATCACCTCCTTTTAATTTTGGCGGCTCTTTATCGAATAACCGATATGCAGCTACCAGTTTGTTATAGACTGTTTTTCTATCTTTCGCTGGTATATCGACTCCGCCTCGCGCACCTAATAGAGCCGCCATGGCAGCGCGAACGGCATGCCAAACAATCGTACCGTCAGGTCGTGCAATAGGCAGTTTGCAATCATTTTTGGTACGCTCGCTCTTTGGTTTGCTTGTATCAACCCAAACACAAGCACGCTCTAATTGCTCTTGTGTGTAGTCTGCAGCACGAAATGACCATTCAGAATCGATAGGTGCAGTTTTTGGCTTTCCAGAAATTGCCAATATGTCGGGAATATCAGCACAACCCATTTGTGGAGTGCAACTGGGAGTATGACCTTCTGTTAGCACAGAAATCCCAGATACATAGAAATCAGTAAGAAGATGATCCTTGTCGATTTTGAATGGAATAGCTTCTATACTCCTGCCGACTTTAACTGCGTCATTTATGGCAGCAATACCGGTCTCGTTGAATTTCGCATATAAGAAAGGGTCTTCAAATTTCAGCGCTGTTATGTTTGCACCTGGTATAATATCGTCAGGATTGTGATTTCTATTCACATATCCAGGCGCCTTAAGTTCGTTGAACAATTCGACAGCTTTTTTAAACCCTTCTGCCGTGGGAAAGATAATAGAAGGGAACTCGGAAGAATTTCCCGCTAATCGCATAGCCTGACCGACTTTTGCGACTGGTACCCAATCGTCACTATTGTATTCGGCTGTATAGATTGGATTGAAATCAAATGAATTATATGTAGTGCCATCATCATTTACCATATACGGTCTGTGATCATGCGGATGTATTTCCAAGGCATCAGCTATTGCTTTCTTGCCTTTCTTGAGTACCCATTTGTCATCAACCTTTTCGTAAATTTTCTTTACTGCAGCCCAAGCGATTTTGTTTAATCGTGCTTCATCATCCGTGCCATACTGTTCAGAAGCAGCATTGTAAGCTTTGCGGAATATCGTCTGCGCGTGTTCAGGCAAGCTATTGCGAATGCTCTTTGGTAAGTCTGCATTGGTTTTGTATGGCATATTTGAAAAAACGGGAAGCGGAATTAAAAAGGGGACGTTTACATTTCTTCAAGACACAATTCAATCACTTCATGTATGTTTTTCAAAGCTTCACCCAATGTTTCCCCCTGTGTATAACATCCCGGAAGAGATGGACATTCGGCTACAAAAAAATCGTCGTCTTCATCTTTTTCTATAACAATAGATATTTTTTTAGTCGTCATTTTTCAATTAAATAAAATGTTTTATTTTTGCTAAAAAGGGAACGTTTACAAAAGATTAGCCTGGGGTGGATTTGAACCACCGTCTTGAGGTCCAAAGCCTCAAATGATTGTCCGCTACACTACCAGGCTAAATTTCTATTTATTTACTTCGTAAAGCGTTTTAATATGAAATCTAAATTCATTAATGCCAAATATTCTTGCCTTTCGCTTTCCTTAAAGAGAACAATTCCGGGGCAAGAATGGCGTGCTGGGAAATCACATCCTGGACAGATTTGCAGTAACTCATTGCGTTTGTATCGTTTACGCTTTAGCGGACAATAATGTTTCATTTTTTTCCTCCTACTACCCTTTCAATCATATTTGTTCACCTCACGTAAAATATCATCAATGGACATATTCAGTTTTTTGGAAGCCCATTGCAGAACTTTATTATCCTGATCTATTTTGCGTAGTACCTCATGCAATAGCGTACTGCGTGTAATCCCGAATTTCATAGCGAGCCATTCGTAGGTTGTGTCGATATTGTCTGTAACGCGCCTTGCAACTATTGCATCTCGTTGCTCTTTATCCAATATGAATTTATGGTTCCCATCTGGCTCACAATGAAGGAGTCTGAATGCGGTTGAACACAGTGGACATGAAAATACAATTTCGGTATCGAGCCATACATGCTCCTCATGTTTAGACATTTTGTTAT
>QMVO01000037.1 GCA_003661125.1 Methanosarcinales archaeon | reverse complement strand
GGAATATCTCAACATCTATTCAGAGTTCAATGGGGGTGATGGTAATGCAAAGTAATTTATGTGTGCATACAAAATATGAAAATATGGAGGAAATATACCTTTATCCCATTTGGGAATTTTTCCCTACTATTTTTCTCAACAATTCGCTCTTATCGGTTACGAAATGCTCTTCCGCATAATTCTTTGCCTCTTTTATCGCCAGCACCAGAAACGTCCCGGAACCGCATGCGGGATCAAGAACCCTTCTCTCTAAGTCGCCATCGTATTCCACCTCTTTCAGCACGAGTTCCGCAAGCCAATCAGGTGTGAAATACTCGCCAAGGTCATGCCGCACGCGCTTCGGCACCAGATTCTGATATAACCGCTTGAACAAATCCTTCACCCTATCGGGTTCCAATTCAACCGTTGCAGGGTCGTAATCCCATAACTTCCTTACAATTTCCATCACTCCCTTCACTACATCTTCGTTCCATTCGTCTAAATACCATGCGAAATAGTCTGCTTCTAAAAAGTTCCTTATCCCTATCTTTGCTATTATCCCGCCTTCCTCCAGATCGAGCAGCTCTGCCCTCAAATCTTCTCTACTTCTATAATACGCACTCTCTATTCGCTGCAACGGCGACCCGAAAACAGGATTGAAGAACGAAATCACTTCTGAAGTCAATAATTTCATCACCAGCGTGTAATAAGTGTGGACTGCAAACATCAGTTTCTCCACGTCCACTTTCTTATTCTTACCTTTCGCCACTCCGTAATGCTCTACCATACCTTCTAACTTGCTCGGCGAATAGGCACAGACCTGCGAAAACACGCGTTTCCAATCCAGGAAAAGCATTTCCGTCCTCGACGACTTCGACTTCTCCATCGCTTCGTATAAAACGGAAATGACCTTCTCACTCGTTTCGCTCTCAGGACCGAAATCAGTCAATAAGAAATCAGCATCTATTGCTTTTCTTTTCAATGCTATGATGGCTTCCAATAGCCTGTAAACCGATTCTTCGCTTAGTTCTGTCGGTTCGTTCACCACCCATTGATTCCTTCTGAGCCTGACGAACGAGATTTTATAGCCATCTAAAATCACGCCGAAGAATTTACCAAAATTTTCTGCTTTGCCACCCGCTTCTTCTTTTATATACTCAATAATTTGCTCTTTCGCTTTAATAAACTCGCTATCCTTAGCCAATTTCTTTGGTGCTTTGTATTCGATGATGACCGTCCCGTAGAGTGCATCTTCTTTTTTCCCTGAAATTGTTGTTCTATGCTCGTAAGCTACTTCCGGCTCTTTTCCTGGTTCAAAAAACTTGGGGATTACCTCCTGTATCCAACTCTCAACTTTTATCTTCAGGTCTTCTTCGGTGCTCTCTTTCGTCACGTATTTTTTTATTCTATTCGTAATTGTCTTTGCATCGTATCCTAAGTCTAATCCCCTCTCAGGTCCTTTTACCATCTCTTACCCCAAACCTTTTCTTAAAAAGAAAAGCTTTATCAAAGAAGTTTCAACGCCGCTTTTATCAATCCAACAGGTCCCGTCATCATCATGTCGCCAGCAGGAGCGGAGAAAATGCCAAGCCCTTTCATTTTTGCCCTCTTTGGTCCCGTTAACGATATTATCTCTGGTTGATTCTCATCTATTACCAATGCGCCATGTCCACCGTCATCAAAAACCTCTTTAAAGGTTAGTTTACCCTGCGAAAGTTTATTTATATAGTACTTGAGTTTTTGTTTATCGAGGAGTTTTGTATGGTGCTCAATCACACCCGCTATTCGTTTCTCAATCAAGGACATCGCAATAGTATGCGCATTTCCTACATTTATGCAAATGCAATGCTTCTTTTCCTTCACTCTTTCGTCTTCTATCGAGCCTAAGACCGCAGCAGGTCCTGTATCCACCAAAAGGATATGCCCTTTATGCCATCTTTTTAGCGATTCAAAAATCGAATGCATCCTGCTAAGGTTTTCCGGCACACCGTCAAGATAAGCAAAGGATTCTATCCCTCCGCCTACTTTTTCCTCGATTAAACGGAATCTGTTTTCTCTATCGGTAACGCCCGGAGGAGCTACTCCGTGGTCCTGAACTGCTATTGCGATAACGTCAAACGATATATCCACGCCAAAAGAAGAAAGAAACGGCAAGAGTCGGAGATTTACATCCGAGATTCTTATTGGCTTCGCTTTTTCACTCAAGCTCTCTACTTCATCCTCGGATATTATCTCTATTCCGTAACTTTTAACGATCTCCAAATCGTCTCTAAGCGTTTTTGCGGCTATTTCAGTCATATAAACCTTGTATTTCCTGAGATGCTCGAGCACTGCACGGGTAAAGGGACCGCCGCCCATTGTGTAACCAGAGATTACCAAATCCTCTTTTGATCTCCTTACCTCCTCGGCGAAGAAGCGAGTAGGTGAAGGTAGAACGAGCTTGTAAGCATTCGCGAATCCCCTTTCTTCGTTATACACCATTATGTCCTGCGTTCCCGCTCCGATGTCTATGGAAAGAATGTTCATAAACGTTTTTCAGGCAGTCTAACAATTACCCGCGCAGCACTTATCAGCCATTTCCATCACCTCATTTATTTGCGCATCATCTACCTCCTCTATATCTAATTCGTGCATCACTTTTAACCATTTTTCGTGCTTTAACAGCCAATTGTAGTCCTTTCTCAACCTGGAATTCTTTAAAACGCTGTATGCAAGGTTTATCTCCTCCGTGCGCTTCTTTTCTTTATATGCATTCCTAATAACATCCTCTGCTTCTCGTCTGTCAGATGGGATCGAAGCCACATCGAGGTTTAACACATCATAAAACGTTTTATTACCCGTGTATTCCCACCATTCCCGGTATTTGGTTTTTATTTCCTCATACCGTTCTAAATAATCGTAATATTTGAGCACCATTAAATACGCGGCATCTTTGCCTTTCAAAAACGTTTTTTTCCTTCGGGATACTGCTCCAAGACCACGCAAGTGCTGAGAGAGTTCATTCACGAAAGGGCTCTCAGCAAAGATTTTACTCAGCTCGTCAATCATGAAATCATATTCAAACCTCAACTGTGGGTTATTCAGTATTCTACAGATCTCTTCTACTAATCGGGGGTCCACGTTCTTCTTTTTACTTCTTACTTTCCCTTTTTTTTGCTTCGCCCTGTTCACACCCAGGAGTTCATAAAATGTGGGTGCACCTCGAGAGAAAAGGTAAAGCCAAGCACCGTGATTTTCCATGATATACTCCATTGTAGCACGCTTTTTTTCACGCTCTAACCATTCATCGTGGTCCTCCGCTATCTCTCGCTTGTCAACCGCCGTGAACCCCATTAGTACTTTCTGGAACGTGCTTATAATCTCATTGTAAGCAGAGCGCTTTTTCTTGTCGCTTAGCATCTCGTATGCTCGTTCAATCACATCGTCGGGATAAACCGAGCACTTCTTCTTGCGCTCATACGCTTTTTCAATTGCCTCTCGCGAATCGTTTTTTGATACACAAAGCACACCGTAATAGGTCGGCAACCCATCGAACAGGTCGTCTACGCAGCCCGGATAGAGTCGATCAAACTTTTCGAGCTTTTTTTCCTGCCCTCCTACTCTCGACCGGTCCATGTATCGTGAGGGGACTTCCCAGTACGGGTCATCACAGGTGTAAAGTCGCATCCATTCGTCATACGCCCTCTTCTCTTCCCCCATCCTCCATCTCACTTCCTTTGCCTTAATTCCAGCACAGCACCATCCTTAATACCTGTGTCTTTAACGCGCTCTTCATCGGCAAGTTCTTTTTCCTTGTAAAAAATGCCCATACCTTCGCTTAAAATACCTTTTCTCATCAGGTCCTTCCTCGCATCTCCGATACGTGAAATTGGATTGAGATAGTAGCGGAGCGCATCTTCCGTTTCCACATTCACCACTCTCACCTTTACTGCATGCATCCGGACCATTTTTTTCATCCACCTGTTCTTCTCCTCCTTTGTCAGCCTGCCAACTGCCTCCATCTTTACCGTTCGCTCGTTGCCCGAGTCGTGGTCATGAGCAGTAACGTGCAAAATGCCAAACTCCTCGCCTACTGTAAAGGAGATGTCAATTCTTGATTCGCCTGCCGGTTTCGGCTCTATTTCAAACAAGAACTCGCCCAAAAAACCCTCCTCTTCTGGATACAAGCTTTCTCCCTGGTATACTGCTACCACACCCTCATCCATGTAGTCCACCGGATTTGTATATAACTCCGTCTGCGTGATAGGAATCTTTGTATTGCGCGTAATAATCTTTGGAACAGTCCCATCGAAGGTCAACACACCGAGTGAGCGAGAAATGACATCGCTTATTTCCACCGGTCTCCTTATTTTTCCCGGTTTCTCTTTTTCCTTTATGCCCTCCTTCAGTGTGGCAACCGCCGCTCCACGTGCAACTACTTCTATCGGATTCACTTTCTGCTCCGGCTCTTTGCCAAAGAACTCACGCACGTACTCCTTTATTGCGGGTATGTACGTGGTTCCACCAACTAAAATGACATCGTCAATGTCCCCAGGCTGAAGTGCTGCATCCTCAAGCGCCTGCTCCATCGGCTTTCTTGTCCGTTCAATAAAATCCGCAATTAATTCGCTGAATTCCTGCCTTGAAAGCTCATAGCTGAACGCAACTGATGCGCCTCGTTTACCTTTACCAACGAAAGGCAAATTAACCGTTGCCTTTTCTTTGCTCGACAGTTCTATCTTCACTCGTTCCGCTTCTTCTCGTAACGATTGAAGCAAAGCACGGTTCTCTTCGCGCTTCTTTTTCAGGTCTATTCCATGCTTCTCTTTTATTTTATTCAGCATGAACTCCTCGATTCGTGCATCGATATCGTCCCCACCTAAATGGTTATCGCCACTCGTGGCATCAACATCGAAGAAGCCACCCCCTATGGTAAGAACAGAAACGTCAAACGTGCCACCACCGAAGTCATAGACCAGAATCCTCCGCTCTTCCTCCTCTTCATACCCAAAAGCCAATGCAGCCGCTGTTGGCTCGTTTAATATTCCAAGCACGTTCAAGCCCGCAATCTCCCCCGTATCCTTAACCGCCTGCCGCTGCGGATCCATGAAATACGCGGGAACCGTGATGATGGCATCGGTAAAAGTGATCCCAACTCGCTTCTCGGCGTCCTGAACGAGTTTTTTTATTATGTGTGCTCCTACATACTCCGGAGGATATGACTCGTTTCCTATTTGCACCCTGTGGTCAGTACCCATAAGCCTCTTTATTGACTTTACTGTGCGCTCTGGATTTGCAATTATATTCCGCTTTGCCACACTACCCACTACCACCTTCCCATCCTCTTTGAAATACACAACCGAAGGTGTTACACGCTCACCTTCTCCGTTCTCTATAATTGATGCCACATCGAATTCGATAAACGCTGCAGCTGAATTTGTCGTACCAAAATCAATCCCAATTACTTCCCTTTCCATTTCTTGCCTCCTATTTCCATTCCAATACTAACAAAGCATTTCAAGCTCCATCAGAGAAGACTCCTTCCGTTTTTCTTCTCTTCCCTCCTTCTTCCTTAGCTCTGCATTTAACAATTCCTTTGTCTTTTCCAGTTCTTCTTCTACTTTAAATAATTCTTCAATGCTCCTCGCTTTTCTTTCTTCCAACTCTCGCAACTCTGCATTTACCGATTCCTTTGTTCTCTCCATTTCTTCTATCGCATTCAATAGTTTCTCTTTCTCTGCTAACAGCTCTTTATTATATCTATTCAACGCAATGCTCTCAATAATCATTTTGTCTTTTTTGGCATCCAGCGCTTTCAAATGTTCATGAATGATGCTTAATTGTCTTTTTGACTCTTCAAGTTCGGCAGTCAGAACCTCTTTACGCTGCTCCAATTCGCGAATTCTTGACTCCTCAGCTTCTTTTCTCGCCGTCCATTCTTCCATCCTCTTTTTAATCTCTTCCTCGCGTGCATCAAGTTCTTTAACCGAGTTTCGGAGCATTTCCTCGTTTTTGCTCAATTCCTGCTCTCTCTCTTTCAATTCCTTAAACTTTCGTTTGAACAACCTTGACTCGACCCTGCGTATAAATTTTGATAAAATGGTATCAGGTGTCGTTTCGGTCTTTATCTCTTCTTCTCCAGGTTCACCGCCTTTAGAGATAACCACCTCAGCAGGTCTAATTAGCTCGCCGTTTAGCATATACCCCTTTCTCACCAGAGAAACAACGGCTTTATCAGGAAGAAAACTGTTCGGTGTGGTTTCTATTGCGGTATGTAATTCATCATCGAACCTTTCTCCCGGTAATGGCACGATTGGTGTTACTCCTATTGCGTTTAGCAACTGATTATAAGTCATCCCCAGATTGCTTCTCGTCCCTTCCAACATCTTTTCTACCACCTCACAACCTCCGTCTGTCTCTTGGCTATCCATAGCCCGGTCGAGCGTATCAGCAACGCTAAGCAATCGGTTTGCCAATTCGCTATATGCTTTTCTTCGTATTACCTCCTCCTTATCTTCAATTTGCTCTTTATATCTCGAGAAGTCGGATTTCATCTTCCGGGCTTTAGCCTCTAAGGATTTTATTAATTCTTCTTTTTCTTCCAGTTCCTTCTTCGGAACTACAACTATTTCATCTGCTTCCCTTTCACCATCCATTTCTCGTTTAGGGCTATTAGCATTATACTCTTCTTATAGAAATCTCACGCTTCTTCGGCATTATCTGACGCAGAATTTCCTTTAGCTGGACATCGTTTATCATACTTTTTATCCTTCCACTTTGCGCTAATGCTATCAGCTGGTTCTCTAACAGATCTGCAAATTCAGGCTTTGCCATTCTTATGTTATTTAGTCTCTCCCTTGCTTCTGAAGTGAGAATCTGCCTGATAATATTTCTCTTCGCCTCTTCTAACCCTTTCCTTCTCTCTTCCTCTTCTACAGCACCTGCTTGTGCTTGGAGCATCTGCTCATACTTTCTCTTCCTTATTTCCTCTAATTCTTCTTCACTTGCCATTTTTAATACCTGATTTCTTTATTTCATGCGCGGTGTCATCGAGGAGAGATTGCCCTTTCGGCGATATCATCCGCCCCTTTTTCCCCTTTTCCGGTTTAATTACATACCCTGCCTGCTCTAATTGCAAAAGCACCGCTCTTATTATCTTTCCTGAAGCTTTTTTGAACCTCTCAGGCTTTGCCCCCCTTCGGATTCTACCACCGTAATACGTGCGCAGCCTCGACACCCCGACCGGTCCATTAATGTATATTTGCCGGAGCACAGATGCACACCTCACCCACCACCAGTCTGTATCCTGCGGTGGTAGTTCTTTGCTTGCTCCTTTTTTTACATCCATAGCCCACTTTGGCATCCGGATAGCCTTGTTCCTTTTCAATTTTTCCGCTGTTAACTTCACCAGTTCACCTGGCGGCACATCGTATACTGTTGTCATTTTATATTCTCTATTCCCTCAGGGATAAAAAAACTTATGGAATAAAAAAATAAATTTTTAGGGTATGAAAAGCAAAAATACAAATACGAATGGTGTGAAAATAGGCTTAGAATGCCATGCACAACTACTTACGAAGTCGAAATTATTCTGTCCCTGCTCTACTGACTATCACAATTCCGAGCCAAACACGCGTGTGTGCGCAACCTGCCTGGGCTTACCAGGTGCTCTGCCTGTGGTGAATGGGCAAGCAATAAGATATGGCATAAAAGTGGCACTGGCATTGGGTTGTGAAGTGCAACCTGAAATAATCTTCTATCGGAAGAATTATTACTATCCCGATCTTCCAAAGGGTTTCCAGATTACGCAATATGATTTCCCTATTGCCTTGAATGGGCTTGTGAGAATAGAGAGTGCAGGTAACGGTGGTGGAAAAGGGAGAGAGATAAGGATAAGAAGGGTGCACATGGAGGAAGATCCTGGTAGGTTGGTTTACAATGGGACGATAGATACTGCGAAATATTCTCTGGTCGATTATAACAGGTCGGGAATACCCTTAGTGGAGATAGTGACCGAGCCTGACTTGAGATCACCAAAAGAGGCGCGTATATTTTTAGGTAAACTGAGGAGCATATTAGAATATTTAGGAGTGTTTGAGGGCGATCTGGAAGGAGCAATGCGGGTTGATGCGAATATATCAGTGGGAGGGGGAGAGAGAGCAGAAGTAAAGAATATTTCTTCTTATAAAGGAGTGGAACGCGCTTTATCTTTTGAAATAACGAGGCAAAAGAATTTATTGCGCCGCGGTCTCGAAGTAAAGCAGGAGACGAGGCATTATGACGAAGTGCGCGGCATAACGCTTTCTATGCGGACGAAAGAATTTGAGCAGGATTACAGATACTTCCCGGAACCAGACCTTGTGCCTATTCGTATTTCTGACCTGGTGGAAGAGATAAGGAAGGAGATACCAGAACTTCCGGACGAAAAGAAAAGGCGATTCATCGCACAGTATTCTATAACGATGGAGCATGCGAATGCGCTTACTTTTGACATAAACATAGCGAATTTTTACGAAGCGGTGGCATCAAAGACGGATGCAAGGTTAGGTGCTACATGGGTGGCGGATGTTCTAAAGGGAGAGCTAAATTATCGCGCTATTTCAATGCACGAAGCATCAAAGAGGATTTCTGCTGATGACTTCGTCGCAATATTAAATCATTTGAAGAACGGCGTGATTACAGAGCGAGGAGCGACGGAAATAATAAGGGAGATGCTCGACCGAGGAGGTAAGCCTGATGAGATAATAGAGAGAAAAGGATTGGCAAGTATAGGTTCGGCAGAGATGGAAAAGGCGGTATTGGAGGTGATAGAGGAGAATAAAGTTGCTGTTGATGATTATAGAGCAGGTAAAAAAGAAGCGTTGAATTTCCTCGTTGGGCAGGTGATGAAAAAAACAAGAGGCAGAGCCACCCCCCAAGAGGTTCATCGGATGATAAGAGTGAAAATATTTAAAGGATAATGGATATTATTCATAGGTGGTAAAAATGTTTACAGTTCAGTTGCCCAATCGAGTGGTTTTTGGTGTAGGAATAGAGGAAAAGATAGGGGCAGAGGCGAAAGGATTGGGAGCGAAGAAAGCACTTGTGATTACTGATGCGATGATGGAAAAGACAGGGTTGCTTGAAAAAATAGAAAAGCCCCTGAAGGAAGTTATTGAAGTGGACATTTTAGATCAGATTGAGCCAGAGCCGACCTTAGCGGCTGCGGAGACAGTTGCCGAGGCTGCAAGAGGAGCGAAGTACGACCTGATTGTAGGTGTTGGGGGAGGAAGTGTGATGGATATGGCAAAAGTAGCATCTGCGGCAGCATCGAACCCGGAGCAAGGTGTGGGCGATTTTTTGGGTGCGAACAAGATTGCGAACCCAAGTGTACCGAAAATTTTAATTCCAACAACTGCGGGGACAGGTGCGGAAGCAACTCCATTCGCACTCCTAATTGTGGGAGAGAAGAAAAAGGCGATAGCAAGCCCTTATAATCTCGCAGATGTTGTTTTGATTGACCCAACGTTTACCGCTACAATGCCACCAAAGGTAACGGCTTCCACAGGTATGGATGCTCTGAGCCATGCAATTGAGGCGTTTTTATCCACAGGTTCAAACCCGCTGACCGATTCTTTTGCACTGGAAGCCATAAGGAAGATTGCAAATAATTTGGAAGAGGCTTTTTCACATGGTGATAACCTTGATGCTCGTTTAAAAATGGCGTTAGCAGCACTGCTGGCAGGATTGGCATTTGGGAATGCGGGCGTCATTGCTGGTCATGCAGCAGCACATACCTTCGGAGCGAAGTATAAAATCCCTCATGGTGTATCGGCTGCCCTTGCTCTACCTTATATGATGGAGTATAATGCTGTTAAAAGCGAAGCTAGGGAGAAGTTGGCGAAAGTAGCACGAGAAATGGGGGAAGATATTTCCGGGATGACGGATGAAGAAGCAGCAACGAAAGCTGTTGCATGTGTTAAGAACATGCTTGAAAAGTTAGACCTGCCGACCCGGCTTGTTGATTTGGACGTGCCAAAAGAGGATTTACCGGATTTAGCCGACGCTATGTCAAAGGAAAAGGGGTACTTGGCACGAAACCCACGTAAAATAGAGTATGAAGATGCGGTAAAAATGTTTGAGCGAATGTGGTCAGGTGATTGAGAAATTGGGCGTAAAAAATAAAAAAAGGAAAGCTGTTTAGAGATTCATATTGGAAGCATGAGGACTCTCATTCCGTAACTACTTCTGCGAATCCTACTCTCCTCGATATCTTCGTTACCCTTATCTTCACATTATCTCCTTTTTTTGTGCCGGGCACAAAGACCACAAAACCTTCTATCCGTGCTATTCCATCTCCTTCTCTCCCCACGTCCTCTATTTTTACGTCGTACGTATCCCCAACATTTATAGGAGAACTTACTTCCCTCCTTTCTCCACTATATCTCATATAACTCACAAAACCTCCTTTTTTTCTTTCGCTTTTTACCTCACCGATTCCCTTATTTAGTGACGCAAAGAAGAAATTTACAGTCCCTGCTTTTTCCCTTCCGTCACTTAATTAATATTTAT
>QMVO01000036.1 GCA_003661125.1 Methanosarcinales archaeon | reverse complement strand
TGCTATATTTAAATACCCCTGCTTCCACTCCAAATGTTGCGCTGATGGATTACCACCCTAACCATTATTGCAAGAATATCGCATGGAAAGTTTTAAAATAAAGGGTAGCTATACAAATACAAATTTTCTTATCCTGTCATAGACGGGGTTTCGCTTTCTGATGCGCCTTATGCGGGATTTCGGGGTGTTCCAACACTTATTGAAAAGGTGTTGAACACCGTTTTGAATTTTGAGGACGGTGGTCGGTGAGAGATGAGACAGAGCAATCTACGGGAAAGGAGGCATAGGAAAATCCACAATAGCATCAAATCTGGCTGCTGCATACGCAGATGCGGGTTTGAAGGTAATGAGGATCGGGTGCGATCGAAAGCAGACTGCACCCGCAATCTACGTGGTGACACCGATATTGACACGGTTCTGGAGGTGATGAGGGAAAAGGGAATTAGGAGGTTAGAGGTGAGCGATCTGGTAGATAGTAAATCCATAACGATGGAAAAAGTAGTCCATGAGGGGTATAATGGCGTTTTATGCGTTGAATGTGGAGGTCCCGAGCCAGGCGTGGGGTGTGCAGGGCGTGGTGTGATTATTGCATCCCTTCTCTTTTTATCCGTTACCGTCTCTAGGGTAGCATTAATAGCCTGGAACACAGAATCTACGATATTCCGGAGTGCTTTCACCTTCTCCTCATTCATTTCTTTCGGGATTTTCATCCATCCCCATAAACGCCAGTATCCCGCAATACACAGCTTGCTTTTTATCGTCAAAAAACGCTCTCTCCTTTCCATCAGTCAGTTGCCAGCCCGACAGGGTCTTCTCAATCCTTGCTTCCTTTCTGAAACGCGGTAAAATCAACTCCTCGTATTCGCCTATGCCATCAAAAAAGTTTTTGAGGATATCTTCTCCTCCTAAAGAATCCAGCGTCCTCTTAACAAGCAAATCAACTTCTGAAAACTTCTTCTTGTTCTTGTTGTTCCTCGAAACGCTTCTTGCCTTCTCTATCCTCGACTTGACCAAATCCACAACTGCTTTGTAAACCTCTAATTGCTCTTCTTCTGTTAACCCCAAAATTTCAAATGCCACTTTGTCAAGTTCTCTTCTAGCAGGTTTGACTTTGTCAAGCGAGACCTCTTCGGGAGACGAAGCGTTGAGTTCGGAGAAAGTATCCTCAAGGAAATTATCTGCAAAGATCTCAAATTTTTCTCGATGGAATATTCCGAGGACGAGTTTGCAGAACGATTGTACGGAAACTTTCGATTTCGAGATTCAGAGCGGTTCTGGAATCTCAGGTATTTTTTTAATTTTCTTCCTCTTTTACCAGCATCACCATAAGTAAATTCCTCAAAAAGAGGATCGTGATGGTTATACAAATGCACATATGGAATAAGTAGACTCATGGGAGGCGAAAAAAAAATGCGCGTCATCTTCTACACGGGTAAAGGTGGGTCTGGTAAATCGGTTATCTCATCTGCAACCGCCTTAAAACTGTCTGAGTTGGGTTACGAGACACTGGTTATTTCGTCTGACCCCGCACATACGATTTCTGATGCGTTTGAAACGCAGATTCAATATACCCCAACCAAGACCGGTGGCAGCGACAAGCTGTGGGCTATTCAGGTGGACCCGATAAAAGAAGCGAATATCGCGAAAGTAGTGGAGCCGATAGTTGGCGTTCCAACACCGAGCAAGGAAGTGATAAGTGAAGACATCAAGTTAATGGAGATTCTTGGCAGACTTAAAAACATCATAGTTGACAGAGAAGTCACAAGTTTGAGGTTGATTGCAAATCCAGATGCATTCAGTATACAGAACCTGAGAAGAACGCACCTGCTTGCAAACCTCTACGATATAAACGTTGACCTCGGAATAATGAACAAGGTAATTCCAGAAAAGGTCAGCGATTCGTATTTCAAGGAGTGGAAGGATGCGCAGGAGAAATATTTAGCAGAAGCAGAAGCGGCATTTTATCCTCTGCCATTGAAAAGACTGCGGCTGTTTCAGTCTGAAGTAAAAGGTTTGAGGCTTCTATCTGAGCTTGGGGATGAGTTGTTCGGAGACGAAGACCCTGCTAAGGTTTACTTTGAGGGGAAGGCGATCAAAGTGACAGAGTCGAACTATGGTTTAGAAGTGATAGTTCCCCTGCCCTTACCCTTTGCAAGCAAGTATAAAGAGGTGTGTGAGGTGGAAAGAGCGGGTGAGGACCTCTCAGTGGTTATTTCAACCGATGTAGGAGAAGTTAGAAACTTCATTCCTCTCCCCACAATCGCACATATAATGAAGCTGGACCGCGCGAAACTTTTAAATGATGAACTTCACATATATTTCATTGATGAAAAAGGCGATGAGCGAGGATAAAGAAGAAGAATTGGTAAAAGCGGTGAAGGTACTTGCAGGGGCAGCTCTTACTCCTCTACGGGTGGCGGTAGATGTGGTAGGAGGCTTAGCGGAGTCACTCGAGGACTATCTTCCTGGTCCATCGAAGCTCGCCTCGAACCTCATAGAAGTGAGAATAAGCGCGTTGAAAGCGATAAATAAGGTCGTTGAGAAGGAGATAGAGCTTCTGGAGACGTATAAGGGAGAGCTTGAAGGCAAGGAAGAGAAGAAGGAAAAAGTCAAGGTGGAGTAAGTAAAAGCACTTTTTCTTTTTTATAAAGAGAAAAACCGTGCTAAGACGGTTATTTTAGTTAGTTAGGAAGTCCAAAAAATGGAAGGAGGATACAAATAAAATAAATGAAATGAGTGTACAAGCAAAAAAAATCAATTTTCTCATGGCAGTGCTTTTTGCTGTTATCTTCTTATTACTCCTTGCACCAGCATCAGCTTTCGCTGTCGAGGGTCCCGCCGTTATGATTACAAATTATGTAGTAGAGCCCGAGGTCTTGATGCCTGGCGATACCGGCACTATCACTGTAACAATCCAAAATATGGGTAAACTATCAACAGAGACTGAAACTAAGACCATGACAACCATGTACACTTCGGCTACTAAAACAACAGCGACAATAAGTGCAGAAATCGAGAACATACGGCTGAGCAGCAGAAGCAGGGATATAGAATGGTTTCGAGGAGGCTCTCAACGCTCTGAATACTACAACGTAGGTGCTTTAGGACCCGGTGAGAGCATAGCAATTTCTTTACCCATAAAAGCCACTACTTACGCCCAAGATGGCACTTACTTACCTGAAGTATGCATAGAAGTGGAAAATGGCGAAAATGTGCGATTCCCCGTGCCTGTGAAAGTGGACAGCAGTGTAGTGGAAATACTTGAGAAGGACATCCCCTCTGAGATTTCGCTCAGCGAGTCAAAGGAGATAGAGATAGTGGTGGCGAATAACAGACCCAATTTAGTGAGCGGTGTGAATGTGCGCATGAAATTAAAGAGTGATGGGTTAGAATTCACGCCAGAACAAATATTCATAGGTGATTTGGGAGCGTATGAAAAGAAGGAGATAAATTTCACTTTCACGCCTATTGCTGCGGGAAATAAAGAGTTCTCTTTTGAGGTCTCCTACAAAAATGGCATCAATTCGCATCAAAACGAATTTAAATCGTCTATATTGGTGCGGAGTATTGCGGATGTAAAGCTTATTCTGGTGAATGCGCCAGAGTCTGTTTTAAAAGGAGAAATTGCAAAGATAGACTTTGACGTGGCTAATGGAAAGGCAAAGGATATTAAAGCGGTATCTGTGATGCCAGAGATAGAAGGACTCAGAATACTGCCTTCTGAATATTTTATCGGGGACATGGAAGTAGGGGACGTCTTTTCTGCTTCTTTTGATGTCTATACCAGCAGCCTGCACATTGGAGATACTGAAATACCTTTTAAACTGGTATTTCGAGATGTGGACACCGACAGGCGATACGAAACCACGGGATACCTGGTGCATATAGAGGTAAAGGAACCGCATAAGAGCGAATTGCCGAATCTGGCACTCTTTGTTGCACTTGTTATCATTTTTATCCCTGTCGCTGTGTTTGTCTGGGTGAGGGTGAAGCGAAAGTGAAGAAGGCTATGAACTCAGTTGGAGGGAAAGTGATCGTCTATTATGGAAAGGGAGAGGGAAAGACAACCGCCTCTATTGGTCATGCGATAAGAACGCTGGGTCATAACAAAAAAGTAGTGATATTGCAGTTTATGAAAGGAAGACCAACTACCGGAGAATATCAGTTCCTCAAGAATCTTGATAATCTCCAGATACATCTTTGCGGTGCCCCAGGTTTTTTAAAGGACGAAGAATCCCGGGAAAAACATCGTAAAAAGGCGAGAGAGGGTTTGGAATTAGCTTATAGAGTGTTAGCGGAAAAAAAGACTGCCCTATTAATTCTGGATGAGATATTGTACGCAGTAAAGTTCGAGCTGTTAACAGAAGAAGACGTTATAGAGCTGTTAAATAAAAGGGGCTCTACTGATGTCATCCTTAGCGGAAGAGAGCCCGGTGACAGAATAATAGAAATGGCAGATATAGCAACTCACATGGAGAAGGTCAAGCATTACTGGAACAAAACCCGCAGCACAACTTCCGGAATAGAATATTAGAGGGCTTCTCGGCTTCCTCAGCTTGTAGCCAAGACATCCATCAATTTTTTAAGCACCTTTTCCAAATCCGCCCTGCTTTTACTTTTAGAAGCGGCTTCAACTATTTTTTTGTAGTCCAACTCTTCCTCGGCGATTATACCGTGAGCATAATTGTCCACCGTGCTTATATTTGCGTATCGGAGCTCTAACTCCTTTGCAAGTGTCGCCTCCGAAGCCATGTTCATTCCTACTACATCCGCATAATTCTTTATGAGATTTATCTCCGCTCTGGTTTCGAGCCTCGGTCCCACGGTCTGGAAATAAACGCCTCTCTCAATGAGGTCAACACCCAAATCTGTTGCCACTTTTATTATGTCCCTTCTCAAACCCTCATCCAATCCAGGTGTAACATGAACGATTTCATCATCGTAAAAAGTAGGTATGTAGCACAGGCTTATGTAGTCGTGCGGAACAACTATTGACCGTGGTTTTAAATCAAGCTTTAAACTACCGACAGAAGTAACACCTACAATTTTCTCCACGTTCAACTCCTTGAATGCCCTTATATTGGCTTTATGATTTATCCTATGTGGGGGTATGTTTTCCTCCTTACCATGTCGCGGAATAAAGACCACCTCGTGAGAATGTGTGACAGTAAATAAGAGGTAAACCGTGCCATACTCTGTCTCAATTTCCTTCTCTTTTGCATCTTCAAGGAACTTCGAGCCAAATAAACTAGTCCCGCCAATTATCCCGAGCGGCATTTTATTTTTTAATTTACTTACTATTCCCCAAACTTGCGGTTTTACCTGAAGGACGAAGCCAGCAGTGCTCCTCCTATCGCCCCGATATACTGTGGATATTTCGGTACAATCACGTCAAATCCCAGCACATCGTTCATCGCTACCGGCACGCCCTCCACCAATGCAGTGCCGCCAACTTCTATCGCGGGTTGCCGGAGGTCAATCTCCTGTAACAACTGCTCTTTTACCTGTTCCACGACCGAATGACAAGCAGCAGCCGCAACGTCTTCGCGCCTCGCCCCACTTGATAACGCTGATACGAGGTCCTGAATACCAAAAACGATGCAATAGCTGTCGGTCTTTACTTTATACGCGTCGCCTTCCAAAGCTAACTTTCCTAATTCGACCACATCCACGCCCAGTCTGCGTGCTATCATTTCCAGAAATCTTCCTGATGCACCGGCGCAAATCCCTCCCATCGTGAAATTATCAGGAATGCCATCTTTTGCCGTTATTATCTTGTTATCCATGCCCCCGATGTCAATAATCATTGCTTCTCCCTTTTCTATTCCCGCAAGATACATCGCAGCCTTCGAGTTCACGGTCAGCTCTTCTTGCACCAGGTCTGCCTTGAAATGCTCACCCAACCCGTGTCTGCCGTAACCTGTCGTTCCCAGCGCCTCTATATCCTCCCTCTTCACACCTGCAATTTCCAGCGCCTTCGCAAACACGCGCTCGCCCGTTTTTACTACATCTCCGGTTGGACTCCATGTTGCTCCTATCACCTCGTTATCCTGCATTATTGCTGCTTTTGTGGTTGTAGACCCGGAATCTATGCCAGCAGTAAGCCCCTCCTGAACCTTCCTCTCCAGTATCCATCTCCGCTTCACTATGGTAATCAGCGCTTCCATTCTCGTCAGTAGTTCACCCGCCTTTGTCTTCTCTGAAAAAGGATACATAACAAGCGGCAAAGCTGTCTTTTCCTGTATTATTCGTCTGATTTCCGTCCTTATAACCGCTCCTCTTGGACATTTGTGACACCCAGCCACGAATACTGCATCAGCATCGCACAACCCTTCAGCCACTGCGTATCCTCTCGCTAACGCCACACTTAATCCAAGGCTCGTATCCAGGTCATATCCAAATTCGTCCACCTTCTCTGCTACATAATCAAGGTCCACTTCGGGCACGAATATCTCTGCCCCTATCTCCTCCGCCGCACGCTCTATCTCATGCTGTACATTCCCATACACAGTGCCGCAAGAAACCTGTGCTATTCTTATCCCGCCTTCCCAGTCCTTCTCCTTATTCTTCGCATTCTCCATAATTTTTGATATAATATATCCGGAGTTAATTAAATAGAATTCATATTATTCATTCATGCTATGGAATCGGAATCACGTTTCCAACCGCTACTTCCACTATCCGGTAGAAATACATAGAGATTATGTTTAGCCTAAGAATGAAATCCAGGAAAAATAGAACCGAGAAAATAGCTGTTAGAGATAGTGGAATAAGCATGAACAATGGCGCTTCTTTTACTTCTACCTCTTCTACCCCGCCTTCCGGTCGTTTGAAGAAGGCGATATGTATTATAGGGAAGAAATAAACGACATCAAGCAAAGAAGCTGTTAACAGGACAAACAAAAAGATTATCTCCCCGGCTTGCAGCGTACCCCAGCAAAGGAACCATTTACTTATAAATCCACATGCCGGCGGAATTCCACACATTCCAAACGCGGTTATGGTGAATGCGAGCATCGTGACCGGCATTGTTTTCCCTACGCCCGCCATCTCACTTATGTTCTTCTTTCCTGTAACGACCATTATCGCACCTGCACAAAGGAACAACGTTATCTTCATGAATCCATGAAACGGAATGTGAATCATCGCCCCTCTTATCCCTTCAGAAGTTAACAACGCAGCACCTAAGATTATGTATGATAGCTGGTTTATTGTGGAGTATGCCAGTCTTCTTTTCAAGTTATCTTGTGCGATGGCAAAAAAATTAGCGACAATCATTGTAAAGCTCGCTATACACGCAAGCGCTAATCCAAGCCCGAGTGTACCCATCAGATCCACACCGTAGATATAGCACACAATCCTTACGATTCCAAACACGCCCGCTTTCACTACCGCGACTGCATGCAGAAGTGCGCTTACCGGCGTGGGTGCGATCATTGCGGTAGGCAGCCAGGAATGGAAAGGCATCCATGCCGCTTTCATGAACCCTAACAAGAAACAGAAGAACAAAATCACCAGCGCCAACTTATATGTGGGACCGAGTTCTGCTAACGCTTTTATTCCTCCTCCTGTGAAGTCTGTGGTCCCCGTAAGATAATAAGTCATCATTATGGCGAACAAGAGGAAAACGCCCGCAGTAAGCAAATAAGCAAAATATTTATGCCCTGCACTTATCGCCTCTTTGCTCTGCTCGTGTATAACCAACGGATACGTGGATACTGTTAATATCTCGAAGAATATGAACATCGTGAGTAAATTCGCGGAAAGCGCAACGCCAATGGCGCCGAATATGGCGATAGCAAAGCAGAAGTAGTATCTTGTCTGTGCATGCTCGCGCAGAGACCTCATGTATCCGATGGAGTAGAAGGATACGAGAATCCACAAGAAGGATGCAGTAAGCGCGAAGATAAGACCAAAGGCATCCACCTTAAATCCAAATGCGATGCCCTCGAACATCGTCTGGAAGAACGTGCATTCGATGACCTCTTCGTTCAAAATTGTCGGTATCATGGATGCAATGAGCGAGAACTGCAGTATGCCGGCGATAATCGTCCAGCTCTCTCTTATATTCGGTCGTTTGCTGGATAGCAATATAAGAACCGAAGCAGTAGCAGGGCAAAGAATTGCAAATAGAGGCATATAACTGGAAATGGAAACTATTAGTCCCTCGGTCATGGTACAACCACCCCCATACCCAACAATGCCTTCACTGCCTGATTAACTATTGGTTGTAAAGGAGTGACAGAACCCGCGAGCCATAGGATACCGACAATAATGCAGAGCGCCCCGAGAATCAAGGCAGGAAAGACCATGCTCAGCGGTGCTTCCTCCTTTGTTATCTCATGTTCGCTTTCTTCCTCTCCCTCCTTCCGCACAAAATACATGCGATCTATAACTCGCCAGAAATAGACCAAATTAAGAAGTGTGCTGACAAGTATAACGGCTACAAACACGTATTCCACCGCTTCTAAAGAGGCTAACACCAGACACAATTTCGTCATAAACCCCACAGTTGGAGGCACCCCTATCATTGATAAAGCCGCTATCGTGAAAGCAGCGGAGGTATAAGGCATCTTCTTACCCAACCCCTCGAAATCTCTTATGTGCCACAAACCACTCCGGTATATAATGGCACCGGCGACCAGGAACAGGCATCCTTTCGTTATTGCGTGATTCAATATATGCATCAACGCACCGTATAGTCCCCACTGGGTGGAATAGAGACCAACACCAAGTACGATATAACCCACCTGTGAGACACTGGAATAAGCAAGCATTCTCTTTAAATTCGTCTGCATTATTGCAATAAGCGAGCCCACGATGATAGCTATCGCGGCTATCCAGGAAAGAGTAGCGGCAATGGGCACATAAATCTCAATAAAATCCGTGGTAAAGACCGAGAAAAAAACACGGATGAATGCATAAATTGAAACCTTAGACATCGCCGCCGCGATTATTACGCTAACCGCGGAAGGGGCGTAGGTATATGCATCCGGCTGCCAGATATGAAGTGGAAAGAGCGCCATCTTTATGCTCATTCCAACGACAAAGAAGACAAAAGCCGCTTGCACTACTTTATTTCCATACAGCGGCGGCAATAAAAGCGAGAGGTCGTGCATGTTAAGCGAGCCGGTTACAGCATACAGGAAACCTACGCCGAGAAGGTAGAAACAAGCGCCTATTGAGCCCATAATCACATAGTTATAACTTGCTTTCAGCGCTCTCCCGCCTGCAACAGCTATTAACGCATACGCCGCTAAAGAGGCTATCTCCAGGAATACATACAGATTGAATATATCCCCGGTTACCGTTATACCGCATAGACCAGTGATAAGAAGTTGAAAGACCACATAGAAAGGCACGATTTTGCCGGGCTGCTCTTTTTCTATGCTTCTCTTTGAATATATCGCCGCTAATAGGCAGATGAATAGAACTATAACCAGCACGTATGCGTTGAATGCATCTACAACGTATTCTATGCCCCAGGGAGGTGCCCATCCACCCAGCCAGTAATGTATCGTTCCACTGGTTATGACCTGATGTAAAATAAAAAAAGCGAGCAATAGTTGCACGGAAATGGAGGCGAGGGAAATAGGCAAGCAAGCCTTCTTATTCACCCAACCAGCAATCAAAATAGTAAATGCAGAAAGCAAGGAGATGGCAATAACCAGCACCGGATAATGTTCAGCTAAAAACAATCTTATCACCTTTCATCCTTTATTTTTCCTCTCTATTCTTCTCTGGCACCATTTCTCTTTCGGCGTCAATCTCCAACATATTCTTTTGATGTTCTATATATATTTTTCGATTTTTTGATTTCAGTAACCATAAGATTACACAGATTTTCACGAGATGGGAGATGCAAGATGCAGGTAAAACCAGTATCCTGTATCCTATATCCTAGATCTTTTTTACCTCAGCTATGAAATAGTTAATAGGCAGTTACAACTTCTTCCTGCTTTTTCGCTTCTTCTATATCCTCTTCTTTGAGTAGCAAATCTATATCTATATCTGCCAACCTGAAGGAGAGAGTGTTCAGCAGCTTTCCTGTAGGGCTGTTCTTATTGAACCTATATAGCTGTATTCGCCCCACTTTTTTTGTTGGTTTCATGACACCGTAATGTAAAAGCTTGTCTTTCAGTGCGAATACCGTAGCCCTGGATACTTCTGCATTTTCTGCCAATTCGGTGAGATTGTAGTCGAAATCTGGATGCAGAACTAAAGTTTCTATGATTTTTACCTGCGGATGGTTTCCAAATATAGCTTGCATTGGGCTTTCTTCTGATACTTCCATTTTTTTAAAATTTCCTATTAATTAAATAATCAAGTAAGTATATAAATTTTGCTATTAAGTACGATTATTATACTATGGAAGCATGTAGCAACCTCTTATCTTAAACGTTGGTAACTAAATTGGGGTGCGCCCCTAAAAGTAGACACTAAGTTAAGTATATCGTGCCAAAACAAAAGAGTTATAAAATAGAAAATCCATTTTCCATGTGGAGATGGATAAATGCACGGAAACTGCACCCGCTTTGTAAGGGAATTGAGATATGAAGAAGTTATTGAAATAGAACGTTTATGCCGTAGTCGTAACAGAGATATTAGAGATAGAGCAATGGTTATC
>QMVO01000035.1 GCA_003661125.1 Methanosarcinales archaeon | reverse complement strand
TGATGAAAGGTGAGGCAATTACTTCTTCCATAATTCAAACATGTATGACTTTTTTATCTAAGGATTTTCGTTTGATTTGAAAGGATAAAATGAAGAAAGTCATACTTTATGTACAACGAGAAATTCAAGCAGGTTTGTTTGTTGGAGAATGTATTTTCTTATTCCTCTTCCATAGTTTACAGTAGCAAATCTATTAGGATTTATGTAGCCCAGCTTTCCGCTATCATTTAACCACGTAATTCCACGTTCTATAAAGGGTATGTAAATATCGTAGTTCCCTGAGATAGTTGTATAAATAGCCTCGTACTTTTCTTTGCTCTCAGACGAGAGTGTTTGTATCCTCACATACGGCGGATTCCCAACCACGAAATCGTACTTCACGTAATTCTTCAGAATCGCAGCAAGCATTATGTCCTCGATGGTTTTAATCAGTTTGCCATCGCCGAAAGTCGCTTTGAGTTCCTTGAACTTCTGTAAAAAGTGCTCTGCATAGGGTGTGAAGAAAGACACCAATCCGTTCCACTCCTTATCTTCGAGATACCTCTTAAAATTTCTTTCCAGTTCCTCTTTATCAACTTCGTATTTTTCCTCCCGTGCGGATTCTTTCACCGTATCAAAAACCGCCTGAAGAGCGGCAAAGTATTCCTGAACGTTTAATAAATCCGTTTTTCCGAATACGTCTTTATCGTAAGGCATTTTTATCTTCAGGTTTCCACCGTCAACTGGCAAGCCCGTGTCAATTAAAATATAGCGAATACCACTCTCGAAAGTCTCGATGGTTACTTTCATCGCTTCTCCCTTCGTTTCATCAACCAGAGAATCCGTTCTGAAAATAGGTAAGCGGTTCAAAACAAATCTCGGGTCTTCTTCCATCGCTTTCTTATATGCGGGAATCAAGACGAGCATGAACTGCATCTGAGCCATAAAGGTAGCAAAAGGATGAATGTCAAAGCCTGCGATGCAGTATTCGTTGCAGAGCTCTTTTAAAATCCTCGACCAGCCCTTTTCCTCTGCGATTTGCCCGAAGGCTTTCAGATATCTCCGCAGCGCTTCTACCAGAAAAGTCCCGGAGCCACATGCAGGGTCTAACAATCTCTTGTGGATAATGCCCTGTCCTTCATAGCCAACCGCATCGAGTATATACTTCACAACCTCGATTGGCGTATAAAATTCTCCAAGTGCCTTTCTGGTCTCTTTATCAAAATATCGCTGGTAGAGCGTTCCAAGAGGGTCACCAACGATCTCAGAAAAGTCGAACTTGTACAGCGTTAATATAATCTCAGCAAGAGCATCACCAAAATACGCTTTTTGCTTTTCATAACGATGATACGGACTATATAAAGAATCCCCAGCTCGTAATTCTTTGTAACTGTCCTCCCACCAGTAGAAAATATCTCCTTCAAAAACGGATTTTACAAGATTTCCCTTCATGTTTTCAATCAAATTCTTCGTGGTTATTGGCCATGCAAGTGAGGAAATATCTCCTCGGTGAGATGTCCGCTCAATTTCACGTTTAATGAAATCAGAAAAATCAATGTATGGCAATTTGTAATCCTCACATGCCTTCGCCAAAATCAATCGTGTAAACAGAGAATACGCACTTTCCAGGCAGAACATAAATTTGAAGAGATCCTCTTCGTTCTTCTCGAGCCCGATCTTATCCATTATCCAGTGCCAGTTTTCTGGCACCTTCTCTGGCTTCTTTGCGTATGAAATCTTCCAGAAGTTATAGGCACTTTTAAGAAACTTCGATCGTTCTAATTCAAAATCAAAAAGACCAATTGTCCTTTGAACCAAGTTCACAAAGATGGAGTCCCCTTTCAATTCGAAACTATCAAAAAAATGCTGCTGTGCAATCTCCGTGGATAGATTTACTCTCTCCTCCGGGTTATCAAATCGCTCGAAATAGCCGAGTACTTCTTCAATTCTCGTTCTTTCAATGCACGGCTTTTTTAGCCAGTCATGTATTTCTTCGCACTGTGATAAGGTAACCGCGCCAAGATTTAATCTCAATTTTATTTCCCAGTTCGAGTTTATCCGCTCATATATCAGAAGTTCCAGTCCATCCGTAAGCAGCCCATATCTCGCTTTTAGCGGTTTTACATACCGCTCCCAAAGTTGAGCGAAATCTTGTTCTAAATCTACCTCGGTAGGCTTTTTAAACTCGACCACAAAAACAACATTCATGTAGTCGTCAAATGCAAGCAGGTCGCTTCTTTTTCCTCTCACTCCTCTCTCAAATCTTATATCTTTTAACTCGCCTTCGTAACCAAGCTCTTCAAGAATACCGCTTTTAACAAATGCCACCCTCAAATCTTCCTCCGAAATATCCTTAACGCTTTTTATTTTCCCATAAAGCTTTTTTAAGCTCGCTTGAATTTTCTTAGCGTTCATAAAGTTTCACATCCTCCTAAGACCGGATTTTTTGTTCATAGCTAAACAAAAATAGATTCTGGAGAGTTCTCTAATATTTGATTGGGTCTTTGCCCTGTCTCGATAGATTTTTTAATAGACCTTCTCAATAATTCCTCAACCCGCGAAACGAGTTCTCTAAAAGAGAGTTTTGCTTCATTTATTTCAATGTTTTTGCTGTAACTTGATCCATGAACAATTTTACTTCTAAGATTGTAAGCTTCCCTCATTAGATTAAATACTCTCCCTTTTTCATCTCGATTTTCTCCAAGAAAGGCTGCAACCCGGAGAGATAAACGATAACTTAATTCTACCTCTCCCTTAATAAACAAACTCTCAAAAGCAATCATATAATCGATCAATTTGTCTTCAGGTCTTTCTCTTATGTGAGCATAATTAAAATATCTGAGAGGGATATCCAAAAATGTTGGTTTATTTTTGTTGAACTCCTTGAAAAATTTTTTAAAATCTGGGACTTCGTTCTTTTCGAGATGATATTCTCCGAAGTATGGGTAGGTAAAAATTCCTGAATGAATAGAACCTCCACCTATAGGGTTCCAATCTAATGCTTCAGTTCGAATAAAATTATAACCAACAGTTCCGGGCTTAAATAACCTCAAAGCAGAAATCACTTCATCAAATATTCGCCCAGTTTCTTGAGAAGGTGTATCAGATGGGTTTTTTATTCTTTCTCCTATTATTTTATCTGTCTCATATATTCTCTCAATTCCAAATCTAAGGAGTAACATCTCGAAATGAGGGATAGGCATATAGGTCGAATTTTTTAACAAGTCTTCTAATTTGTGAGTGGGTATTTTAAATATTCTCAAATTAGTATCCAACCGGATCTCATCAACATCTGTTGTAAAGCCTTCCAAGGGTGCAAATGCGCAGAATTGCAGTTTATCATTGGTAAAGAAATCTCTTAATTTTTCAAAATACTCTTCAAAGATTTTTTCATTAAACCGTAAATTCCCGGATTCTAATATTATTCTTAAAATAAGCCTTTGTAGGCAACTATCGACATCTATACGAGCCGCAGACTTAACGGTTCTTACTAATTTATCCAAATGTTTATTTATGGTTTTATTTTCGTACATATATTTCTTGCATTCCCCATATTCAGGGAGTTCTTTTATTTTCTCCCAATTCTTAAAAATAAAATATGAAAAATCAGGTTTTTGTATAAATCTGGAAGTAGTGCCGATTCCACCATCTGAACCTTCCTCAATCGAAATTTTAGGTATGCCTTCCCTGCCTTTTATTTCTTCAAGTACCTCAAGAGATTTAATGACAAAAATTTTAGTTTTCCCATAGAATATATCGTTGGTCGCCATTTTATACTTCTCTAATATCCGTAACAAGGAAATTTCCACCGTTTAACTTTACGCCGTCTATCTCAAAATTCTTACCAAACAAAGCCTCTCTTATCCTTTCAAGCGTTGCCGCTTCTCCCACCTTTTTCGCCTCTTCCAGTGTAATATTCGCACTTTTCTCTGTCAGATCCCGTTTGAAAATCAGTGTGCATCGTTCCTTGCCGTCGTCAAATCTGGCTTTGATTCTTAAATCCCAAACCCCCTCAACATCGCTGTGAACTATGCAAAAGTTATCTATTATCCATCTGTTGCATTTCGGACACCGCTGAATAAGACCACTGCCATCGTAAATCTGCGTTATTTTTCCGTTAAGCTTTAATCTAAACTCCCTCGTTTCCGCAGTCTTTTTGATTCTCGTTTTTTCAAGAATCCGTTCAACGTGTTTAACCTCAATAACAATCGCTTCCGGGAACTTCTCTGGAAAGGAGTCCAAAACCTCAAGAGCTTTTTCATCGTCCAGCGACTCAAGAATTTTTAAAGCTCCTGGTTGTATCTGGTACCCATATCCAAGAACCTTTTTCAATATGCCTTCTGATGATGGTAAATAATCCATTTTTCATCTATGGTGGTATCTCTTTTTCCTATATAAATATTTAACAGGATTTAAACCGGGCGGTTCTTTTAAAGAAAGTTTTTTGAAAGCTTTTCTTCACAAGAAAACCTTCACACCGAGCATATCCGGCACTCGCCCGTGTATTCCGAATCCGCGCATACATACTCCTCAAGCATGAGCTTTGGAATATCCAGCGAAAAAACCTGCTCTTTACTTCCATATCGGTAAACCGTGATGCCCTTGCATTTAAGCTTGTAAGCCAATAAAAACACCTTCTTTACGTCTCCCCATGTTGCGTCGTTCGGCAGATTAACTGTTTTCGATGTCGCATTATCCGTATATTTCTGAAATGCTGCTTGCATCCGCACATGCCATTCCGGCGAGATGTCAAGTGCAGTAACAAATATCCCTTTAATATCTTCTGGAATGCCCTCAATATCCTGTATCGAGCCGCATTTTGCAATCTCGGTTATCAAATCTTTGCTATAAAAACCCTTTTCCTTCGCTATATCCTCAAACAACTTGTTTATCTCCAGCAGCCCGCCCATTACGTTCCGAACAAATGCAACGGCGAATATGGGTTCAATTCCACTGGAACACCCTGCGATTATACTTATTGTCCCCGTTGGCGCGATGGTAGTTACCGTGGCATTTCGCATCGCTTCATATTTAGCGTTCCAAACACTAAGTTCGAAGTTAGGAAAAGACCCCCTTTCAAGCGCGAGCTGGGTTGAATACCGGCGACTCTCATTTGTAATGAATTGCATTAGCTTTTCACCGACCGAAAGCGCATCCTTTGAATCATACGCTATCCCAAGCTTGATCAACAATTCTGCAAATCCCATTATCCCAAGTCCTATCTTCCTGTTCGCCTTCGTCATGCGCTCTATCTCCGGCAGTGGATACCTGTTCACATCTATGACATCATCTAAGAACCGCACAGAAATGCAAACTACTTCTCTAAGCCGTTCCCAGTCTATTTCACCATTTTTTACGAATTTTGAAACGTTTATAGAGCCCAAATTGCAGGATTCATACGGTAAGAGTGGCTGCTCGCCACAGTTATGCACAACAAAGCCGTTGGCATCAAAAGCGTTTATTCCCGGAATTTGAACATCATAAACCTTTTCCATACCATCCGGAACTACTTCCTCCACGGATGCTACAAATCGCTCTCGATTCATTTTGATTTTGTCACCAGGCTTTAAATCACCTGCTTTGCTCCATTGCGTCTCTACTTTGTATCCTGTTAATCTCTCCACCTTCATCACCAGATGATCGGCGGTCAGACGCAGCACAAATCCTTCTGCTGTCTTCAATTTGTAAACTGGTTTCACACCGGTCTCAAAGAATCCGGCTTCTGAACTTTCCCATTTCTCACCGTCTAAAAACGCAGTAAATTTTTTGCCGATTAATTCCTCAACTTGTCTTGGACCCTCAGCGGTCATTACCCAGGTATCAGCAGTTACGCACGGATTCGTCGCCTCTATCTTCCCAATCGCAGAGATAGGATTACGCCGGTTTATCTCATCCAAAAAAACGATTCCTGGGTCCCCGGTTTTCCATGCGTAGGTTACTATTTCATTAAATACTTCTCTTGCATTTATTTTCCTCACTTCTTCTTTTGTCCGTGGATTTATGAGCGCATATTCGTCATTTTTCTCCACTGCCTGCATGAACTCGTCAGTAACAGCTACGGAGATATTGAAATTGGCAAATCCGCCTCTTTCTTTCGCTCTTATAAATTCCAGAATGTCTGGATGTTCGGCATTCAATATGCCCATGTTCGCACCCCTTCGTTTGCCTCCTTGCTTGATTACATCCGTGGCTACGTCAAAAACACGCATGAAAGAGACGGGACCAGAGGCAATTCCTCCTGTTGATCTCACCACATCTCCCTTTGGTCGCAGCTTTGAGAAAGAAAATCCGGTTCCGCCTCCGCTTTGGTGAATCAAAGCCATGTTCTTAACAGCCTCAAATATACCTCCAATCGAGTCCTCAACTGGTAGAACGAAACATGCAGCGAGCTGTCTGAGCTCAGTTCCCGCATTCATTAATGTCGGGCTATTAGGCAAAAATTCTAAATTGCGCATTAGCTGGTAAAATCTGCGTTCAATTTCCTTTGCCTTTCCTTTGCTTTTACTATAATTCAGTTCTGCTCGTGCTACTGCTCTTGCTACACGCTCGAACATCTGACTCGGGGTCTCGATAACACCCCCCAGTTCGTTCTTTAGCAAGTATCTTCTTTTCAATACCTCCACGGCATTCAATGAAAGCTTTAAATCGTCCTTAACTCCTATAAATTTCTTTAGATTGCGAATATCTGCTCGCTGCTGGCGATATAAGATATACGCTTTTGCAACCTCACTAAACCCCTCGGCGATTAACACGTGCTCAACTACATCCTGCACATCTTCAACTGAGGGGACCCTGGCTGCAAAAGACTTTTCAAGTGCAATCACCACCTTTTCTGTTAGCTCTTTTGCAAGCTCTTGCTCCTTCCCTTCCTCTTCCATGCCAACGCTAACCAGCGCTTTGTAAATGGCATTTGTGATTTTTCCCTGCTCAAATTCTACAATTCGACCATCCCTTTTACGTATTTTGGAAACTGTTGTTTTCATCAGACAGAACTTTTATTTTTATATTGTTTTGTTTAGTTATATGTTGAATGAAAAAACTTTCACCATTTGGCGATTACTCAGCGACCCTGTATGCAGAAAGTACAACCGGCTCCTTGCCCAGAAATTCTGCGGCAGTCATAACTTTCTTTTTCTCTTCCTTTGCTGCGTTCCATACCTTCTCGGTTCTTTCCCGGAACTTCCTTTCCCTTGGCAAATGATGGTCATAAAGGATCAATTCAGCATCAATTGAGCGCACAATTTCCGCTGCATTCTCCACTGCACGGTTTAAATTAATCCGGTTCAGCAAATAGCCAAACATGTAGGTCATAGGACCATCCAGGATAAGCACCTGAGGATTCTCGCTGATTATTTGCTGTGCATAATCCTCGATTACAGGACCGTTGAGGTCAGAAGAATGAATGAATTTCTCGGTTTCGTGCTCGACAATTGTATAAAACACCCACCCAACTCTTGAGAACTCTATCCCGTGAAACATCGCATTACTGAATCGAAGTCTGGTTTTACCGACTTTAAACTCTTTGCTTTCAGGATATATTGTTTTGAGCGAAGGGAAGTTGAGCTCAGGGATCTCCTGATTTTTTAGCCAGTTAGCAACTCTACCATCAAACCATCGCTTTCCTTTCTCAAGGAGCTCTGCCCTTCTTTTATTATAATCACCGAAATTCTTATGGCGAGCTATCGGCAAATCGGCTAATGGATCTGGATATTTTTTCCCACCTCGCTTTGTTTTCAGTAATGATTCAAGGTTTGTTTTTCCATAAGCCTCGCAGATACCGGAATAGAAACTGGTTGCTCGTGCTCGCTGTGAGTCGTTTATGTATTCATTGGGATTTTTTGCAAGTATTATTTTGTCTTTATAAATGCCCAAATCGGTTGGAAAATAATGATCGTAATGGTAGTGCGAGATTATAATTATATCAGCTTCTTTACTTGCTCTTTTTATCGCTTTTCTACCCTCTTCGTGCCACTCTCGCTTTTTCTCCGCTGAAGCGGGGAAGGAGGGCTGCATTGCTGCAATTCCAGGGTCTATCAGTATCTTTACATCTGGAGTTTTGACCAACGTGCAGGAGGACTTTGCACCAAGGGAATCAAACCAAACAGGCTCGATTATTATTTTCTCCATACTCTTTCTTTATAAAGAGGTAGACCACGTGATAGGGCAAAGGGTTTCTTTTTTTAATTAACTTAAAGATAAAGAAAAAAAATATAATTTATGAGCGAATAATGTTTTTTATGCAAAAGCTTTCTTTATTACAAATAGCGCCTACTCTGGCAGAATTTTTCGGTGTGCATCTGACTTCGCAAGCACTGCAAGTCGAGCAAATACTCAAATTCGCGTACTCTCGCAGACCTGTCCCCAAAGTGGTGGTATTGGTAGTGATAGACAGTCTCGATTTTCGATTTTATTCCGATTTCGCAGATGAATTAAGGGGAATTCACGAGCTTGTCGAACGTGATGGACTTCTGTTCGAGTGTGAGACGGTAAGCAGTCATACAACACCTGCGATTGCTTCTATTCTCGTAGGGTTACGCCCAGACTCGCATAAGATTCTTACGAGTAATGATGTAGGCAAATCGAAAATAAAATCCATTTTGGAAATATTGGAAGACGAAGGAAAGCCAACCGCAGCGGTAATCGAAACGAAAGGTGCAGAACCACTTTTAGGAAGAATAAGCCATGTATTCGCAGTTGATGACCGTGAGGACATACGTGAATATGACGCGTTGATAAAGACTCATACCATTTCTGTATTGAAAAAGCAAGACTTGAGGTTGGTGTTTTCTCATCTTCGTACAATTGACCGGTTTGCACACAGGGGCTGGGTTTTAAGTGTTGCTGCAAAAGTTACAAATGATAATGTAATGGCAATTGCAAAGGCTGTCGGCGAAAGGAATGGTTTGTTGCTTATTTGTGGTGACCACGAGACGCACTTGAAGGATAGGAAAGCTAAACAAGCTTCGCACGGAAAAGTACCTACAACGGTGCCTTTGATTGTTTGTTGTCCTTAGAGAGGTAAAGAGAAGAATGAAGAAGGGACTCAGGGAGTTGTTATGATGACGTCTTAAATAGTTTCAATCCAAATCAAGCAGCCAGGGCTCTTTTAATCCCGCAGGGCAATTCAACTTCATCGGACATTCACCACAGGTTCTATTCTCTTTAATGCAGCCAGCAAGCTTAGAATATGCAAAAGCAAGCCTTGCTCCTTCTCGCTTGACACCGTTAAACTCCCTCGCCGTCTCAACTGCTTGCTTTGAAGCCTCCATTGGATAGTAACCACCCCACCAGACGTTTTCAAGACCTGTTTTCAGGACTGCCTTACCAATTTCGTCCATTCTCCTCTTTGTGGGTCCGGGATGGTAATATAAGATATAGTTAGGTCTGTACGGTATGATGCGTAGCGGCACGGAGGAATCAATAGAAGCGAGGAACTGTGCTATTTCTTCTATTTCTGTATCGTTTATCCCTGGTATCACAATGGTTCTGAATGCACGTATCTTATTTCTACCTTTTTTGATGAGATATTCGGCATTGCGTAGAACCGGCTCGACTGGCGCCCCTGTTATCGCCCGGTGCGTCTCATCGCTAAACGCCTTTATCTCAAACGTAACATAAGAACAGAGGTCTATAATCTGTTGAAGAGTCTCTTGGCTTGCGAATCCGTTTGTAGCGAAGCCTACTCCCAACTCCTGCATCTTTTTCCTCGCCTCGTCCACCACCTTTGCAATATAGGGAAAATGAATTGTCGGCTCTCCGCCTGTAAAGCTTATTTTATCCACGTGCATCGCCTCCCCTTCCGGTGACTTAATCTTGCGAATTGCCTCTGTTGCAAGCTCTTTGGGGTCTATATAGCCGCGATAGAACCAGCCACTGCCCGGATATTGCGAAAGCCGATATGCATTGCAATAGATACATTTGAAACTACACCCAAGCATCGTCACCGAATAACTCTGCAGAACCTGTGCGAGGTTACAGTAGGCAATCTCTGGCATACCTATACCACAAACACCAAGCTCTCCTTCTAACCTGTTAACACCGCATTTCCACTCGCAGAGCTTGCAGTTTTTAAATCCTTCCGCCCATTCCTCTATCCCTTCTTTCATAGTTTAGTTAGTATGTCTTCTTTTCCTTTTCTTTTCTGCGAAGCATTTTAAAATAAACTTTCGGATACTTAATTAATTACCATGAACTTATTTATAAATCCTAACTAACCAAAGATGGCAATTGTAGTGGGTTCTGGAGCTGGAGGTGCATCAGTAACGAAGGAGCTTTCAGATAAAGGCATAGAAGTAACGCTAATAGAAAAAGGACCACGGATAGAATGTAAAGATGCTTTTAAATATTATTCGAACGTCAGATCAGAAGTAGAAATTCTGAGGACCATCTGTTTAGGTGGGACCACGGTGGTATCAGCAGGGAACGGGATGCGGTGTCTGGAAGAGGAATTGAAACAGGCAGGCATTCACCTGGGTAAGGAGTTTGAGGAGGCTGAGCGTGAACTCCGCATCAGAACCCTTCCAAATTCACACTTCGGCGACGGAACGAAGCGGATTATGACTGCTGCGCACAGGCTTGGCTTCAAAGTGGAGCGGATGCCAAAGTTTATAGATCCAGAAAAATGCACCCTGGATACCAGGTGCGCTTATGGATGCCCGGAGGATGCAAAATGGAG
>QMVO01000034.1 GCA_003661125.1 Methanosarcinales archaeon | reverse complement strand
TAATAGCGCCAAATCCCAAACTAACTACTACTGCTACAATAACTATTAATACACCGTCATAGGGAATTCTGAAGAGCAGGCTTAAAATGACTACATGAAAAACACTGCCTTATAAATAGGGAAAGAAGGGGATAGAGGTGCATTTGGCACATCCGGTTTATGTCAAGCCGTTTGCAAAGAAACAGGTGTAATACAAAGACAAAGCGAATTGGGAGAGATAGGGACCTTCGGTGGGCATTTATCCAGAGTGCGAGGGCAGCAGTCCGTTCTTCTAAACCAAATCGCTTCCAGAGGATCTACAACAAAATAAAAAAACCGAAAGGCTTTTATATGGTATAGACTTTCAATATCATTAAGCGATACTATGATGAGAAACATCTTTTTGGGGTTTATCAGGATACACATTTTACACCATGCGAATGAAGGCGAGATCTTTGGTGTATGGATTATGGACGAACTCAGAAGGCATGGTTATTCAATAAGTGCTGGAACCCTGTATCCCATACTCCACTCTTTAGAGAAAGAAGGCTATCTAAAAAGAAGGGACGAAGTGGTTAACGGCAAGGTAAGAAAATACTATCGAATAACTGAAAAAGGCGTTAATGCGCTTGAGGAAGCGAAACCAAAAATTAAAGAACTTGTAGAGGAGGTAATATGAACACAATTGTATCCATAGCGCTATTTGTTGTTGGGCTTGGATTAGTCATCTACTTTGCTGAGAAACTTGTCAAAGGAGCTGTTGGGACATCCTTGGGCTTTGGGGTTTCCACCTTCCTTATCAGTGTCATCTTCATCGGTTTCGACCCTGAAAATCTTGCCGTTGGGGCTGTTGGCTCCTTCGAAGGAATAGCAGGCATCGCTTTGGGTTCCATTATCGGAGCCGCTATGGTTGCCATCGCCCTCGCATTTGGGATAACAGCACTGTTGGCTCCTATGGGCTTTGAGCGGGTCCCAAAGCAGATTCTTACCGTGCCCATTTTGGCAGTGCTTCTTCTTGGTATATTGGGTTTTGATGGTCAGCTATCGAGAATAGATGGCACAATTTTGCTTCTTGGTTTTGTTCTATCAGTTATCTATCTTCTGCGGCTAAGCAAAAGAGGTCTTGACATTAAGCCCTCAGGAGAGGTTGCCGAAACTCTGGAGGAGGCTGAAGAACTCAGCAAATGGAAATCCTTTGGACTTCTTCTCCTATCGCTTGCCGCCGTTATCATTGGAAGTGAGATGCTGGTCGCTGGTTCTGAAACCATCATTGCACTCCTCGGACTCTCCGATACGGTTTTTGGAATGACTATCCTTGCCTTCCTCGTAAGTATTGAGGAGCTGGCAAGAGAGCTTCCAGCAGCGATGAAGGGAAGACCTGAGATAAGTTTTGGGAATGTGGTTGGCTCCATCCTTGCCTTCTTCTTGTTTAATGCCGGAATTATAGCTCTGGTAAGTCCAGTCACAGTAGGCACTCAGGTCTTGAGGTTCTATCTTCCCTTGTGCTTCGGTACAGTTATTGTGGTCTCGCTCTTTATGATGACCAAAAAGATACCTCGCTGGGCTGGCGGAATTTTAGTGCTCATGTACTTGATTTTCGTTGTCGGTGGTTATATCTGAAAGAGGGCGTAGAAAATGAGAGAAGTAAAATCAACGAAAGCGAAAAGGCGGATACCTTTTGACCAACCAATCAAGATTGTTATACTGTTTCTTCACTTTATCGGCTTCAGCGTCTGGTATGGTGGAGCAGTAATAGCGGGAGAAGTCCCTGCTATATTCCCTGCAATAGCGGTGGTTTCTGGCGTGTTTCTGGTTGCTCGCGAACTCTATAAGGATGGGTTTGTTTGGCTTAGAGTAAGCGAGGGAGTGTTGACCATGGTCAAAGTCGTGCTGCTTGCAGTTGCCAGCGCATTGATGATATACGAAGTTCCCTTATTGAGCATAGTAATGCTGTGCGGGCTACTCAGTTCGCATCTTCCTGAAGAAGTTAAAGAAAGGAGGATTCTCTAATTAACAAACATCAAGGATTGCCATGACAAATAGAATGAAAGAACTGAACTGGAAAAGAGTTTGGGAAGAGAAGCAAAAACAGAGAATGAGACCCCTGAAAAAGGTGGTAGCTATTGAGTCCTCCGAAACGGCTGTGAACTACTTGAGGAGGAACATGAAAGAGACTCAGGTTGAGAACGTTGAAATAGCGAATAGAAACTGGATGGCATTGGATTAGGATATAAACGGAGGAAAAGGTAAGAACTTACTCGAAAAATTCAAGCAAGACGGGTAGTTATATTCTGCCAGTTCTCACGCAATGCATAAATAATCGCGCCAAATCCCAAACTAATTGCTACAATAACTATTAACACACCGGCATAGGGAATTCTGAAGAGCAGGCTTAAAATGACAAACCCGAGAACAAAAATCAGCAAATTATTAAGCTTAACTTTAAATAAGTCCACAATCTTTCTGCCAACGGCGAAGGATACGAAAAGACAGGAGTGCATCAAAGCTATGATAAAAAGCATTCCCATAATTAACGCAACCGGAAAACCAACAATAGTTACAGATAGCAAGATTATCACAATTACTGATGCGATTATAAGAACGAATCCTACCAGGGTATTTTTTACAGGAGATTTTCTTACTTCCTCCTCTACGATAAAGAATTGCGTCGGGAACAACTTGATAAAGATTATACCGATTATCAGGAACCCGACGGTCATGAGAATGCTGAAGATATTCATCAAATTTTGTAAACCTCGCAGACCTTCAGTTTTCTTAAAATCCACACTACCTGCACTTCCGGTATTTTGGAAATTATCCGCTCTTACGGTTAAATTGCCAAGAATCTTACCAGCATTGGAAACATTCCCACCTCCAATGATTGCATCCCTGTTAATAACCGTGGTAGAATGGATGGCGATATCACCACCTGCAATAACAGCATTTTTTGCAGCTCCTCTCAAATCTATGTCCCCGCCAGCAGCCACAATTTTTCCGTCAATATCGGAATTAACCAATATTTGCCCGCCAGCAACAAAAACATCCCCGCTTACAGGTGCATTGATGATAACAGTGCCACCAGCAATCACAGCACTCGCAACCGGAGCATTGATGGTTACTGTACTGCCAGCAACAAAAACATCATCATCTATGGGAGAATCAATTGATACCTGATCGGCAGATAACATCTGCAGTGCATGAACGTGTGGTAAGAGCAGAATTAACAGTAAGGAAATGAATATTAGTCGCTTCATACCACCGTCAAACGTGAGTTTTAGCTTCATATTTATGACCTTCTTTCTTTTTTATGATAATAAAAGCTTTTCGATTTTTTTTTCGATATTCCTTTTTTGAGAGGTGAAATTTTTTTTATTCTGAAGCGGGCATATTTTTAAGAGGTTGAAATAAAAATGGAAAAACCCAGACCCTTTGTCTTCATAAATGCCGCAATGAGTGCGGATGGAAAAATAGCAACGATAGAAAGGAGACAGACGAGAATAAGCAGCGAGAGAGATTTTGATAGGGTTGATTCACTGAAGGCGGAAAGTGATGCAATAATGGTGGGTGTAGGCACTATTTTAGCTGATAATCCTTCGTTAACGGTAAAATCAGAAAAGAGAAGGGAAGAAAGACGGAAGGCACGGAAAGATGAAAATCCGTTACGAATAGTGGTGGATAGCAAGGCGAGAACGCCAGTTGACGCCGAGATATTGAACAAGGGAGAAGGCAAACGAATAATTGCGGTGTCTAAGCAGGCAATTGTGGAGAATGTGGAAAGATTAGGAGAGAAAGCGGAGATTCTGATCTGCGGTAATGAAGAAGTGAACTTGAGGAATCTTCTATATCTATTATGGCAACGAGGCGTGAGCAGATTAATGGTAGAAGGTGGTGCAATGCTTAACTGGTCTTTGATTTCACAGGGGCTCGTTGATGAGATATATATATATGTTGGGAATATGATAATAGGAGGTGAATACGCGCCCACACTTGTGGATGGTAACGGATTTATAGAGGAAGAAAAAATGGTAAAACTGGAGCTTTTAAGTGCGAAGAGGATGGACGAAGGTATTTTGCTGAGGTGGCGAGTGCGTAAATAAATAAATAAAGGGAGCGGGATGGGATATGAAACTTCCTTTTGAGATAAAGGACATACGGGATTTTTCTTATATCACGAGCAGAAAATTGAAGAATGATAAAGGTGAAAAGAGAGGAGAGGTGTTTATATGGCGTAGAAGAGGAGAGGAAGAATTTAACTGCAAGCTCAAGTGCCCATACTGTGAAGAGGAACAGGAGTTTAGCGTGGTTTTTAATAGGAGACCATACAGAGTGCGGTGCAGCAACTGCGGGAAGAGTATTCTGGTAGAGAAGCTTGCGGCGAAATAAGTGGCAATTTCCATTCTTTTGCTTCAAGATCAAATCATCATCCTGGACTTAAACACACGTGAGCTCGGTGGTAAGTTCTCCGCTGATTACTGCCACAATACTCCTTAACCAGCACCTCCTCCGCCTTATGAATCACCGCTTCTGTTCTGGTCCAATCCAAGTTCCTTCACCGCTGTTGCTACATTTCTTTATAATTGATCGCAATTTGATTTATAAACGAATGGCAAGCAGCGAAGTTTTTGAGGAGGGAAAAGAGAGAAAAATGTTCGAGCCGGAAAAATTTATACA
Organism: Methanosarcinales archaeon; assembly: GCA_003661125.1. GTDB lineage: Archaea > Halobacteriota > Syntropharchaeia > Alkanophagales > Methanospirareceae > QMVO01. The sequence goes on along the minus strand of QMVO01000034.1, from coordinate 6,025 downwards.
AAAACAGGTTCAGGAGGTAAGGGAAAAGATAGAAGATGGGAAGGCAGTCATAGCGGTTTCCGGTGGGGTTGACTCTACCGTCTGTGCAATGCTCACGCATCGAGCAGTGGGAGACCGATTGGTAGCGGTTTTCATTGACGATGGATTGATGCGTGAAGGCGAAGCGGAGCAAGTGATAGACTTTTTCAAATCGAGGAATATGAATGCAAGGCTGGTTGATGCTGCTAATGAGTTTTTTGATGGATTAAAAGGAATTGTTGATCCAGAGGAGAAGAGGAAAGCGTTTAGAAACACGTTCTACTCTGTTCTCGGAAGAGTTGTACGAGAGGAGAACGCATCTCATTTAATTCAGGGAACAATAGCGGCTGATGTTGCTGAAACGGTGAAAGGAATCAAGACACAGCACAACATTCTTGAGCAGATAGGTATCGACCCGGAAAGTTATGGACTAACGATTGTTGAACCTTTGAGGGCGCTATACAAACATGAAGTAAGGGAAGTTGCCAGGAGTTTGGGCTTACCCGCAGAGTTTTCGGAGCGCCCACCTTTCCCTGGTCCTGGACTTGCTACGAGGGTGCTTGGTGAAGTGACGCCTGAACGTGTGGAGATAGAAAGAAAAGCCACGAAGATTGTGGAAGAGGAGACTTCTGATATCGAGTCATTCCAGACTATGGCGATTTTGATGAACGATAGGGCTACCGGGATTAGAGAGGGTAAAAGAGCGTTTGGTTACATAATCGCCGTTAGACTGGTCAAAAGCAAGGATGCCATTACTGCGGAGGCGGTTAATGTGCCATGGGAGGTCTTAAAGAGAATAGATAAGAGGATTACGACTGAAATCCCGGAAGTTGTACACGTGCTTTATTCTTTAACGGATAAGCCACCGGCAACGATAGAGTTTCAATAAAATAACCACAAGCAGATCCTCACAAGAAATATAAATGGATAAAAAGCAAAAATAAAATCACAAACTAAAATAGGTGAACTGAAATGACAAAACGAATAATTCCCTGCCTCGATACAACCTTCAATGAGCAGGGTAAGGCAGTTGTGGTGAAAGGAATAGAATTTGAGCAGCTCAGGTATGCAGGCGACCCGGTTGAACTAGCAGAGCGATACGATGCGCAGGGAGCGGATGAACTTGTCTTCCTCGATATTTCCGCGTCCTACGAGGGTAGGGATATGATGATCTCAACGGTAAAGAAGATAGCTGAGCAGGTATCCATTCCTTTATGCGTGGGAGGCGGGATAAAGAGCATAGAGGATTTTGAAAAGGTGTTTGATGCTGGCGCTGATAAGGTGGGCATAAATACAGCCGCAGTTAAGAATCCAGATCTAATAAAAGAAGCTGCAGAGAAGTTTGGGGACCGTATCGTGGTTGCAATTGACTGCAAAAGAAAATTTGAGGACGTTGAGGATAAAACGCTGGTACAATTAGAAGACGGAAAAAGTGCCTGGTACGATGTCGTAATTTACGGAGGGCGTGAGTACACAGGAATTGATGCGATAAGGTGGGCGAAGCAGGTGCAGGCACTCGGTGCTGCGGAGATATTGCTGACTTCTAAGGATAGAGATGGTACAACAGACGGCTACGACATACCCATAACAAAAAGAATTGCCGAAGCTGTGGACATTCCAGTAATTGCCTCCGGTGGTGCAGGGAACATAGATCATATGTACGAGGCTTTCGTGAATGGCGCGGATGCATGTCTGGCAGCGAGTATTTTTCATTTTGGCACGTATACGGTTGGACAGATAAAGGATTATTTGAGGGAGAAAGGGATTTCGATAAGGCTATGATTTCAACTTTTCTTAAAAACAATTCCTATTTTGCATCAACTAAAAATCCGTCATTACGCGGAACTGGTCCACATCCTCCACACCCATCTGCTGAAGGAATCCTCTTGCCGCTCCAGTCACATCCTTGGCAGCCGTAATCGCCCGACCAACCACAATAATATCCGCTCCTGCCTTCAGCGCTTTTTTTACTTTTTTCAATCTTATCCCACCAGCTACTGCAACGAGCACTTCGTTTCCGCAAACTTCTCTCACCTCTCCAATATTTCCCCATTCGCTCTCCTGCTCTTGCCCACGGTTCTGGTACAGTTCCACGTCTATTGCACGATGCAGTTCTACAATGTCGGGCTTCACCTTTAGCTTCCGGAGTACTTCTACGGGGTCGGGCACATTCAGCGTATCCATCAAAGAGAGAGTTCCGACTTTCTTGCACTCCTCTATAAACTTCTCCATTGTGCCTATTGGAGCAAGCCCCGAAAAACCGGCTACATCTGCTGTGGCATCTCCAGCCATCCTCGCTTCCAAGTTTCCAGTATCCAGCGTCTTAAGATCGGCAAAAACTACCGTTTCTGGTCTCAACTGGTGTATCTTCTGCACCACTTCAACGCCATACCGCTTGATAAGCGGTGTACCCGCCTCGATTATTATCGCATCACTTCTGGGTAATGCTCTAATAATGCCCTCTACCCTTCTCCAATCTGGAATGTCCAGTGCAACCTCCAGATATGGTGGCTTTTTTAAGTTGTTCATCTTGAATCCTATCATAGCATGTATAGATTTATCTTTCTCTTCTAAAACTTTATCTATATCTGGGAACTTCTGAATTGCTCGTGATAGGGCAAGCTTTGTTGCCGCATAGTTGTACCGGTATATCCTCTGATAATCTCTGCCTCTGGGATGGATAAACACCGAAACGATAACCGCGAGTTCTTCCACTTCCGCTTTCGGTATCACGCCCTCTTCCACAGCATCAGCAATTGCCTTTGCTACTGCACTTTGTGCCGGGCCAAACATCTTTTCTGCATCAGCGAGGTTTCTTATACTTACCTTGGGCACTATAAGTGTCGTTGGCTTGGTGGGCAGATTTGGTCTAATAACGCCAAGAATGGGCGTATGTCCCTGCCTGGGCTGGGCAATAGAACAGGCAAAAGCTGTACCCACAGCTTCTTTCTTACTGCCTATAATCAGGTCAATATGCGCTATTTCCGGTTCTTCTCCTACTAACGCCTCTCCTATCATAAATCCCTCATCAATCATAGGCATCTATTTTATGTTCGTAGCCCCGTATCTTTGCAAAATCTACAAGCTCGCTGTTCTCGTGCCATATCCTTATGTGAATAAACCCTCCGCGCTCGTCAAGCCCCATAATCTCTCTTACAAAAGTAGGAAAATCAGGGGGTATGGTTCTATTTTCCCTTATAAGGTAATCCAGATAATCCTTGAGTAAAATTAACCTGCCCTCTTTTCCCTTCTCTTTTAATTTTATCTTTAGCTTCTTATGAAATACACTTTCCTCTTCGTTAACCTCGTCTTCCTCCTCATTCAATTTAACCACCGATTTCTCTTTCCTTTTCTATCTTGTCCAATGCAGCCCTCACCTCAGGAAGCAGCTCGTATTCAAGTTCCAACTGGTGGAAACCTGGTCTGGGTCCACCTTTTCTTGTTGCTCGACAGATCCTTGGGTCGCCGATTGGAAAACCCCGTGGTTTTGAAAAAATGCCGTTCTTATCCAGTTTCCGAACCTCTTCCACTATCTCTCTTACTTTCTTCTCTTCTCCTTCCACCAATGCACCAAAACATGTCTCTTTTACTCTGATGTCCATGCCCGCCGCGTACACATCTTCGCTAATCAAGGACAAAATCTTGCTCTTCACCTGCTCCGGTGTTATCTCAGAATCAGGCGCAATCAAAATTACTCTGGTCTCAATTCCCATTTTTCTCACCCTTTCGTTCTTTCTTCTTTACTTTAATAAAACTTTCTTTCCTAAATTTTTTCTAAAAAGTTTGTTGATGGGCCCGCGGAGATTTGAACTCCGGACCTCTCGGTTATCAGCCGAGCGCTCCAACCAGACTAAGCTACGAGCCCTCTTTATTAATTTTTATCTTAAGATAAAATATTTTAAATTGTGAGTAACCAAAAAAAGATATACATAAAGGAGTATAAAATCGGCGCGGACATAATGGTGGCAGTGTGTGATACGGAGTTGATAGGGAAAAGCTTTGAAGATAGAGGACTTTTCCTTGAGATTACCGAAAGTTTTTATAAAGGTAAAAAAGCAACCGAAAAAGAGGTAGTGGGTTTCTTAAAGCATGCAACTATTGCGAATTTGGTGGGTAAAAGAGCAATAAAATGCGCTCTGGACAATAATTTTATCGAAGAAGCGAATGTGATTTTCGTGGCTGGCGTGCCCCATGCGCAGATAGTGAAAATCTAACTTTTTATTCGCTCTTTTCCTCCTTCATAACGGATAGAAATCGTTTTGTCACCGCATCCTCTGCTAGTTGCATGAGTATGTCCTTATCCTTTATCCCTTTGAAAATACCAAGAGGTAACTGAGCCGCAGCCATCGTAGCGTGTCCACCCGCTGAGCCCATTTCTCCAAATGCACGGACAAACGCATCGCCTATATTCACCCTTATATCTTTACTCCTCCCTGAAATGCATATCATATCCTCGCACAACCCTATCACAATAGCAGTCGTGATTCCTTCAAGATTAAGCAAATAATCCGCTGCTTGAGGGATAGCATCTCGGTTCGCCACTGCTCCCACACTTGTTATCAAATAACTCCCTTTTATCTTTTTGTGCTGTATCGCGCCACCCACTACGTTTAGCATTTCTGTTGACATAGGCGGCGTTTCTATTTGCTCCAAAAGGTCTTTATCCGCCTTTTCGTGCAGAAAAGCAGCGGCGAAAAAATCCGATGGGTACGTCTCCCGCTTAAAGCTACTCGTATCTGTTCTTATTCCTTGCAAAAGGGCAGTTGCTAACACTTTATCCACCGGTATATCCAGTACCTGCAGATACCTTGTCATTATCGTTGAAGTCGCACCGTTATCTGTTCGAACGTCAAAAAAATCTGCATACACCTTTCCCTTGTTATTCGTCGTATGATGGTCTATGATGATGTCCACATTACCCTCCGGTGGCGGAGGCAAGGGGTTGTTTGCACCCGGAACGGTAGCATCTATAAGCGCCAACTTTTCGTATTCCTTTAATTCATCCACACGCTCTATTCTCCTCATTTCTATCCCTAAGATATTTACAAAAGCTCGATTTATATGATGTCCTATTTCCCCTCGATACAATATATCGGCGGGTACATTCACGTGTCGTGCTATCTCCTTCAGTGCGAGAGCAGAAGCAATTGCATCAGAATCCGGGCTATCGTGGACAATAATTCCTAATTTCCCTTTATCTTTTATCTCTTCTATCATCGCGATCAATTTTTTCGCTTTCCGCAGAGCTTCTACTTTCTCCAGGGAGTTTATCGCCGCTCTTGCCGCTATATCGCGGATGGATAAAGTCACGTCAACGTCCAACTCCTTTAAATCCTCCTTATCCTCGGGTTCAATTCCTCGCACTACTAAACGAGTCTGAGGTAACACCTCTTTTACATTTTTCGCCGCTTTTTTGTTCACTTCGCTGCCATTGCTCAAAATAAAAATCGCTTCCGGATCACCCTCACCTCTTACCTTTGTGATCACTTTGGGATCGCTTATATCACCAACAAAAGCAATGAAATCCTCATCCTTCAGCAATTCTACCTTCTTCTCATCCTTATCTACTATAACAACTTCAATCCCCCGTGCTTTCAGCTCTTTTGCCACAGCATAGCCAACTCTTCCACAGCCAAAAATTGCGTGCAGCACCCTCCCTATGCCTTTCCGCTCATGCTCTGTTTTGCTTTCTTCTGCGCTCATTTGTTCTGTTTTTATCCATTTTAATAAGATTTGTCTTTTAAGTTTTTCTATTTAAAAGACTTTTTCTTTTGATATACTTTCCCCCACCCACGCTTACTAAAAAAGTTATGAAGTACAGCGCGTGGGAACCGATTTACGAAGAGATATTGAAAGATTTTGGGTTTGAAAGGGAAAAAGACGAGGAAGCGGCAGGAATAGCGTATGAGATATTGAGAAGCAAAGGAAATAAAGGGGAGGATGTGAAAAGGGAGATTGAGCGGTTAATAAAAGGGAAAGAAGCGATAATATGTGGCAATGCGCCCTG
>QMVO01000033.1 GCA_003661125.1 Methanosarcinales archaeon | reverse complement strand
AGTAGAGGGAACTGTAAGCGAGCATGACCGCATATTTGATATGATTCATGCCGAGATACGCGATGTAAAGGTATCAGTGGATAACAGGATAGATGACTTTAGAGAAGATATGAATAGAAGATTTGACGATGCAAAGGAGGAAACGAACAGAAGGTTTGGCGACATGAACAAGAGGTTTGACGAGATGAACAAGAGGTTTGACGAGACGAACAAGAGGATAGATAGCCTGGATGGTAGCATAGATGAAACGAATAAGCGAATAGCAGAAATGGATTCAAGACTTACAAGCAGAATGGACTCAACCTTGAAATGGATTGTTGCTATTCAGATACCAACCTGGATGATGATTATCACGATGTGGGTAACAATAATACTGCGGATTGGATAACTCTCGATGACGCCATGCTAAAAAATAGGAACAATGGGCGAAAGCGAAACAAAAACGATTATGATTGTGGATGACGAACCCGACGTTTTGCTCTCGGTTGCGCAAATCCTGGAAGCCAATAATTATAGAACCATCACAGCAAAGGACGGGTATGAGTGTCTGGAGAAATTAAAGGAAGAAATCCCTGATGTTCTTCTGCTGGATATAATGATGCCAGGCTTAACTTCCAAGGAAATATTGAGGGAGATAGAGAAAGACAGTAGATTCGCGGAGATGAAAATTATTTTTCTTACCGCGGTTCATATGCTGGAAGCAGAGGAAGAGGATTTGCTTTCTTTGAAACAGGTTGTTGATTTCATTGGCAAACCGTTTACCGTGAGAGAGCTGCTTGATTCGATTGAAAAAAGCGATTAGTTAAAATAATAAATAAAGTATGGAAAACAGACACCTTTTACCGCGTGAGAAGATAAAATCTCTTATTCTATTTATCGCAATCCTGACTTGTGTCATTTTAGATGTCTACATCACGTTCATCATGGGTAAAAAAATTGTGTACTCACATTTTTTTTATATTCCCCTTATTCTGGCTGGGGTATGGTACCATACGAGAGCTATTTATGTTGCAATATTCCTCGGAGCGATTCATGTTCTCACCACTTTCATTCACATGGACCACGGCTTTAGCATCGTAACGCTTGAGGCGATACAAAGAGCCCTTGTTTTTATTGCTGTCGCTTATTTTGTCGGATTTGTGAGCAGAGAACACGCTAAATCTCTGGTACTGGAGGAAAAAAGAAGAGTGGAAGAGGTAAGAAAGAGCGAGGGAAAGTATCGCTCTCTTGTGGAGTCCACCGAAGATTCTATATATCTGGTGGACAGGAATTGCAAGTATCTGTTCATGAGCGAAAAACATCTATCAAGGTTGGGACTGTCAAAAGGGCAATTTTTGGGACTCTCTTACGGCGACTTCCACTCGGCAGAAGAAACGAAAGAGTTTGCTGAAAAAGTCGAGCGTGTATTCGAAACTGGCGTTTCGCTACAGCTCGAATACAAGAGCAGCGAGGGAAAATGCTACCTTAAAACATTGAGTCCGGTTAAAGATTCCGAAACCGGTATTGTAACGGCGGTAACAGTTGTTTCAAAGGACATCACCAGGCTGAAACGAGTAGAGAACGCATTACGAGCATCGGGCAAGAAATTGAAAGAAACACGAGATTATTTGAATAATATTATTGCGAGTTCCGCGGACACGATTACCGTGGTGGACATGAAAGGAATTGTGCGAGACTGGAATAAGGGTGCAGAGGGAATCATGGGTTATCGCGCGGATGAGGTGGTAGGGACGTCCAACAGGAAATTCTTTGCAGACCCTAAAGAAGCGGATAGAATAATGGAACTGGTGCAGAGGGAAGGAGAGATTAAAGACTATCGGACAGTGGTGTTGAGGAAAGATGGGAAGCCCATTCATATCAGTATGTCAGCAGCAGTGCTAAAAGACAAAAAAGGCGTGCCGATTGGTACTGTCCGTGTGAGTCGAGATATAACAAAAGTAGTGGAGTTGGAAGCGAGGATAAAGGCAGAGCGGGACAACCTGAATTTGATTTTTGAAAGCATGGTTGATGGCGTGTATGTCGTTTCAAAGGACTACAAAGTAGAGTTTATGAACAAGGTTTTACGTCATGAGTTTGGAAATCGGGTGGGGGATATTTGCTATAAAGTGTTTCATAATCGCGAGAAGCCCTGTCCACTGTGCAAACTCCAGGAGGTGATGAAGGGAAAGACGGCGAGATGGGAATGGAACTCTCGCAGGATGAATAAAACTTATGACCTCATTGAGACGCCTTTGAAGAATGCTGATGGAACTGTATCGAAATTAACGATATTTAGAGACATCACGGAACGAAAAAAAGCGGAGGAGGAGATTCAAAAGCTCAACCGCGAACTGGAGTTAAAAGTGGTGGATTTAGAGGAGGTAACACGGATGAAATCTGACTTTCTGTCCCTAACATCACATGAACTGAGAACCCCTCTGACACCCATGCAAGCGCAACTACAAATGCTGCAAGAAGGATATATGGGAAGGCTGAACGAGAAACAAGAGGATAGCATAGAAGTCATTCTCAGAAATCTGACGAGATTGGATAAACTGATTAACGACATCCTGGATATTTCAAGAATAGAAGCAGGGAGAATCAAGATGTCTTTCGCGTCCATGAGCCTCAATGACACGGTAATGGAGGCAATAAAAATGCAGGAACCTTTTGCAAAGAAAAAAGACCTTAAGATAAGTGCGAGATTAGCCGAATTGCCGAATATAATCGGAGATGCCGAACGATTAAGACAGGTAGTAAGTAATTTATTAAATAACGCGATAAAATTTTCTGAAAAATCCGCAGAGGTAGTTGTTGAAACTAAGCAAGTTGGGGATGATGTTCTGTTTTGTATAACAGATTATGGTATTGGGATTTCAAAAACAGACATCGGGAAATTGTTCAAACCATTCTCTCAGATTGACGGTTCTATGGGAAGGGAACATGGAGGGTCTGGTTTAGGATTGGCTATCGCTAAGGGAATCATACAAGCGCATAGTGGTAAGATATGGGTGGAAAGCGAGTCAGGGAGAGGTTCGACATTCTATTTCTCTATACCCATAAAACAAAAAATTACAGAAAAAGAAGTACCTTATATAGGCTAAATCTCTTCTCTTCCGTGGTATAAACTCTAAGCACTACGTATGAAAAAAAATCCCCAAACTGCGGTAGAATCATCGGAACTGGCTAACAACCAAAAGCCGATGATATCCATTCACCAGCATAATGTGTCATAATTATAACTACCAATGCAATAACCAGGTGTTCTATGACCACTTTCCAGGGGTTTACTTTTTGCCCTTTAGCAATATAAAAGCTAAAAAAACCTAACAGGGACAAACCCCACACTACGCTTACAATAATCGCAGTTGTGAGTTGAAACAACAGAACAGGAACGATAAACGCTAATGCAAAAACAAATTTGGATAAAAAAGTAGCGATTGTGGATTCCCATATCTCCTTTGTAGTGTGCTTATTCTCTGACTCTTCAGAAATATGAATACCAAATGCGTCCGAGAATGCGTCTGCTATTGCTATTGTCAATACACCACCAATAACCACAAGTTTTGAATGAGTACCAGAATGTAAACCGACCATAAGCCCAAGTGTTGTGATTATTCCCGAGGTTAAGCCAAAACTAAATCCTACTATTAATGAGTGTTTCATTTCTTGCCATCTACTCCATGGATAGGCACCCCTCCTCTACATATATATAATACCTATGATACAATACAAATGTACAAACAAACAAATGGAAAAATTTATAAGGATTGAATACAGCGATAAAATTAGAATAAAACAAAGAGTCGATGGAAAAAGCTATTATGACTGGATACCTGCTGTCAGGTTCTTTTGATAAGCCTCTTCTTTCTAAGAAAAGGTTTATAGAACAAATAGGCGAGATAGGATTGATTGAAAAAATAAGTAAAAAGTTTCTCGTGGACAAACAAATTGTACCGGTGGGTGCGGGAGAAGACGATTGCGCCGTTATAGACGTAGACAAAGCAAAAGGCGGACATAAGTATCTTGTGGCAACCACGGATACGGTGCAAGAATCAACGCATTTTCCGGCGGGCATCTCTCCTTTTCAAATAGGCTGGACTTCAGTAGCTGTAAATTTAAGCGATATCGCCGCGATGGGTGGTCATCCATTTGCATTTATAGTTGCGATGGGCATCCCCGCGCACACAGAGACAGCGTTTGTGGCTGACGTAGTGGAAGGAATAGAAAAATGTGCTTCTGCATATAATACCGCGGTAGTCGGCGGCGACATAACAAAGAGCAAAGAGCTTAGCTTAACCGGGACTTGTTTAGGGTTTGCAGACAAAACTGTGAGGAGAGCAGGTGCCAAAGTTGGTGACCTGGTATGCGTGACAGGCTCGCTTGGGAATGCCGCGCTTGGGATGAAACTAATAAAAAAGGAGATAGAAGCACCGAAAAGTGTTGAAGAAGCAGCAAAAATGGCTCTATTTCAACCGATGCCGCGAGTAAAAGAAGGCATCATGCTCGCGTATTCCGGGTTAGTAACCTCGATGATTGACATAAGTGATGGTCTCGCTCTTTCTTTAGCAGAACTCAAAAAAAGTAGCGGGGTGGGATTTGAGATTGACGAGGATAAAGTGCCAGTACTGAGTGAGGAGATAAGGAGTACAGGAGTTTTTGATCGATCAATGCTTGGCCTCCGGGAGCTTGCGTTTTTTTTTGGTGGTGATTACGAATTGCTTTTTACAGTTGATGCATCAGAAAACGAAGAATTGCTGAAAATGCTGAAAAGGAAAGTAAAAATGAGTGTTATAGGTAAAGTAGTGTCGGCAGAAGAAGGGATTTATTTTAAAACAGATGAAGGGAAAAAGGAAATGATGGAAATAAAAGGGTACCGGCACTTTTAATAGATTACTGATTACTCCAAATACTCCACAATTCTCTTCACCTTTTCCGCTACTTCCACTGCGGTGTTACCAAAAATTCGCACCATAGGTTCTTTTCCAACCGCACCGAGGTCGAAGATCACATCAGGCAAGACCTTCTCCGCTGCTTCACTCACACCCCAATCCATTGTTTTCTCGCCTGCTGGTTCTTTTTCTCGTTCAAATGAGGAAATTATAAACCCCGCTTTTTTACACGCTTCTACGATTTCCGCGGAATATTTTACGTTAATAGCGCTTCTTTTCGCTCTGTCGTGCTTCATCATTGCTAATATCAGCCTTGCAACATGCCCACTTACGCCAAAATCTACTCTTCCTGCATGTATCCCTTCCTTCGTAAGGACCATCCTACCGTCCACCGCGGCGACATCGTACTCGCTTTCTGCATCCTCTATTGCCATACCTATGTTTGTCCCGACCTCAGGAATAAGAAATCCGAAATTTTTTGTGCTTTTCAGCATCCTGAGAGCTTCCTTTACGTTTTCCTGCACGCGATACCTATCTGCGTCTTTCCGCAATTTATACACCTGGTTTACCACTATCAAATCAGACAATTCCTCACCACCTGAAATAGCACCGTGGACAAACTTTTTTGCCGATAGAGCGGCGTCTCGCAAATTCTTACCTTTTACGAGTTCAGCAGTCAAAGCAGCGGAAAACGAACATCCTGCTCCGTGCACTATTTTTAAATTTTCTCTTTTTATATACGCGCTACTTATTTCATCGAATGTTCCATCGTATATCAAATCCATTGCTTTACCGGCTGCTATTTCATGTTCCAAATGTCCTCCTTTTATGATTACCGCAGAAGCGCCCATTTTGTGTATTCTTTTAGCCGCTTCCTTTGCATCCTCTTTATCCCTTATTTCCAGACCAGAAATAAGGCATGCTTCGGGAACATTTGGCGTTACAACCTCGCAAATAGGTATGAGGAGCTCGATAAGTGTACTTAAGGCATTATCTTCTAATAAAGTTCCTCCTGAACCTGCTTTCGTTACAGGGTCCAGCACAAAAGGGATTTTATGTTTCTTAAGCTGCTTCGCTACCTCTTCTATCATTGCCGATGAGTACAGCATACCAGTTTTTGTATAATCCACAGCAAATCCTTCGTCGTTCATAATAGATTCTATCTGTGCCTTCACGAGTTCAACAGGCACTTCCTGTTTCATTTGTACGCCATAAGAATTTTGTGCTGTAATAGCGGTGAGTACCGATGTACCATAAACACCCAGCGCAGAAAAGGTTTTTATATCTGCCTGTATTCCTGCGCCACCACTGCAATCCGAACCTCCGATGGTCATTACCCTTTTCATCTCAGCTCATTTTATAAACACAATGAAAAAATAATTGAAGACGGCAATTTTTATTTTACCCTTATCACGCTGTACTTCTTGCGCATCTCCTTTGTGATAAAACCAATTCCGCATCTATTCCCTACTAACTCTATTACTATCAGCTTATCCGGGTTCTTAAGGTTTACCTTTGGTTTTCTACCATATATTTTCTCTACCAGATCGTAAAAGTACCCGCCAACCTCTCTTTCTACCGCCTGACTTGAAATATCCTCTTTCATCCCCCTTCTCTCAACTCTGAATCCGAAGGTATCCTCAGGTTCGATTTCATCTATATATCGCTCTATTCTCCTCTTCAGTATCTCTATCAGGTTCTCCGGCGACACAAAGAACGCTTCATCAATGGGAATAACCCTGTTTAAATGAGTGTATTTTTTATTCTCTACATCCTCAAGGAACTCCACTATGTCCGCTACTCTCCCTACCAATACACCTTTGAATCCGGAACGCTCAAACTCGCCATCTTCTCTCAATTCCTTCAATGACTCCGTTTCTTTATTCCTCTCCACTATTGCCAGCACGTTCCAATTCTCCAACATTTTTCATCCATAATTTTTTAAGGCATAAGATAAGATAAATTTTGTCTATAAGCGAGGCGAGGTAAACTATGAACAAATCAAATAGAGGAACGCGTGGAGATGATTGCGAAACTTATCTTGAACTGGCGAATGTGGTTCAAGAAATGTGCGATCTGGTAGATGCAGTTGTGGTTGAGGGCATCCATGATAAGGAAGCGTTGAAAGGAATGGGCATAAAGAAGGAAATAGTGATGTATTCTTCAGGGTCCTCTTTTGTTGGCTTCGTTGATTATCTGCGGCGCAGACACAAGCGCGTTGTTATTCTCACCGACTATGACCGTGCAGGGAAGAGAATCAACAAAAAATTGTCTGCGGGGCTGGAACGCGCTGGTATAAAGGTGGAGTGGAGATATAGGAAAGAAATAGGCAGGATATTAGGCACCAGGGGGCTGAAGTGCATAGAATCAATAAATTCGTTTAGAAATAAAGTTTTTGTCCTGCAAGAAATCAATCGCAGGATTTAGGATTTCTTCCCTTCCATTCCCTTCTTTTTACCATCACGCATACATCATGCACTACTTTTATGTTGTTCTGCCGGCAAAAATTTATTGCGTGCTCAGACTCGGAACCTGGCTGCATCCAGACTCGTTCTATTCCCAATTCCCTGCATTCCTCAACTATCTTCTCCGTTACCTTTGGCGGGACTACGGTATCAACAACGTCGGGTTTTTCGGGCAGTTCACTCAACGAAGGATAGCAGGGGTCGCCCAGGACTTCGTCAATATTGGGGTTCACGGGGTAAACCACATAACCTGCTTCTTTCAGATCTTTATATACCTGATGCCCATACTTCGCAGGGCTTCTCGAAACGCCGATAACTGCAAAAACGTTCCCTTTCCTTATAAAGTCCTTTATCAGGTTCGTGTTCATTTTATACGTTTTATATTATTTATATTATACATTACATTTTGTTTTGTTTTTTTCTTTTTAAGTTTAAAGAATAAGTGAGATAAGAATGGATCAATAAATACGAATGAACGACCTAATGCTTTCAGGAACAATTGTATATGGCGATGAATTTGAAGAGAAGGAAGGACATGTAGTAATTGAGCAAGGGAAGATAAAAGAGATTGGCGATGAGAAGATAGAAGCAGCCGTAAAAGGCATTATAATTCCCTCTTTCGTCAATGCACATACACATATTGGCGATTCCGTAGCAAAAGAACCTGATTTCATGCCCATAGAGAAGTTAGTGGGTCCTGGAGGACTCAAGCATAAAATATTGGCTGAAACGCCATATGATAACGTTGTTTCCGCCATGAAAGCTACCATTGAAGATATTTTTGCCGCTGGTACACAACTATTTGCGGATTTCAGAGAGGGTGGTGTATTTGGCGTGAGAGCTTTGAAAGAAGCTTTTGGTTCGGCAGGTGGGAACGAGGGGATAAACATGAAGATGAAAATATTTGGCAGACCAGCAGCCGGAGCTGAGACTGAAGATATTTACCGGCTTTTTGAATCTGTGGATGGAATAGGCATGAGCAGTGTCGCGGACCATCCGCAGGACGAGTTGACACTTCTCGCTGAAGCAGCAAAAAGAGAGGGGAAAATATTCGCACTTCACGCCGGTGAAAGGAATACTGCCGATATAAAGGGTGCGATAGAACTTGAGCCGGATTTCATCGTCCACCTTATAAAAGCACTACCACGAGATTTCAGGCAAATGCGTGACAAGAACATATCAGCGGTGGTTTGCATTCGGTCTAACCTGGTGACAGGAGTAGGATTGCCCCCTGTGTCTCAAATGCTAGAATCGGGCTTAACTGTCGGTGTTGGCACCGATAACGTAATGCTTACCTCACCAGATATATTCTCTGAGATGGAATTCATCTCGAAGATTTTTCGACTTGAAGCTCGTGAAGTGCTAAAGATGTGCACGCTGAATTCCGCGAAGGTGCTAAAGGAAGCGCAATCCATTGGCACAATAGAAGAGGGTAAAAAGGCGAATTTACTGGTGATTAGAACCGACACCGCGAATATGAGACACGTGAGGAACCCAATAAGAGGAGTGGTGAGAAGAGCTACACGTAATGACCTCGCGGCGATAATATATGAAGGAGAGGTTCTTTATCCTCGTGGAACGTCATCCATGCTTCTTTAACTCATCCGCAACCATCTTCGCTATTCTTACCTTACTGTAAATGGATTCAACTGTATCTGTCGCGATTATATCTTTAACGCCAGCGCGAAGCATTCGAGTGATTGCATTTTGCACAAACACGCCGTGTATGCAGGCGACATAAATATCGTTTGCACCTTGCGCTTTTAACATGGATGTCGCTTCTGAAATGGTACCACCAGTGGAGATAATATCGTCAACGATAACGGCATTTCTTCCTTCCACGCTTAACCCTTTTGGCTTTATCTCTACGTCTTCACTGCTTATCCTCCTCTTCTCGAGCACATCATAATCGAAGCCATATGGAGTTGCAACTGCTTTTGCTAACTCTCTCGCTCCTTTATCAGGTCCTATTATCACCGGATGCGCAATCTTCTTTTTCACTACATAATCACCGATTAAAGGAGAAGCATCCAGCTCCGTCGTATCTATCCCGAAATACTTCAAGACACCTCTATTATGCACATTAACTACATAAATCTTATCAATTGTGCCCGCAGCGCATATACTTCTTGCAATTGCTCTTATGGATATAGCTTCGCCGGGTTCGAACTTTTTATCCTGTCTTGCATACCCCAGGTACGGGATAACAACTTTTGTTTTGTATGCTTCTTCCACCGCGTCTATTAATTGCAATAAGCATATAAGGTCGGAATCTGTCCTTATACTCTGCACAATGACTATTTCTTCATCTTTTATTTCTTCTGCGACTCGCGTGTATAGTTCACCGTCCGGAAAACGCTTGAATTCGCATAATGAAACGTTACACCCCTGTGCCGTTGCTATCCTTGCAGCCATGAGCTGCGACGACAGTCCAGGTATTATCTTCATGTGTATCTATGAAATCCCGGTTTTAATCCCTAAGCAATCCGCCAATACTAAACGGTGAACTGCTCTTTCCAGATGTTTCCGATGGCATAAACGGTCTGAGCGCTGCTGCTAAATTCGCTACTGTCATAGATTGCAGAATCACGTGTCCGGGACCACGCAAGGTAGTCAAGAAGATGCCTTCACCTCCGAACAGCATGCTCTTCACGTTTCCCGCCAGCGTGATGTCGTAGCTCACAGTGTTATCGAATCCCACGACAGAGCCAGTGTCCACCTTTACAACTTCCCCCTGCGCGAGGTCCATCTCAACAAAATCACCACAGGCATGGATAAACGCGGTCCCATTTCCACTCAATCTTTCCAATATAAATCCTTCTCCACCAAAAATGCCCGCTCCTAACTTCTTCGTGAATGCTATGTCGAGGTCAACGCTATCATGAGCGCACAAAAAAGCATCCTTCTGTGCAAGGAATTCGTTGCCCCTAAGCTCTATTGCTTTTACTCTCCCGGGTACATTACCCGCAAAAGCGACGTATCCATCACCATCCGCCTTGAATTCGGTCATAAAAAATGTCTCACCGGTAAATTTTCGCTTAATTCCCTTTAAAAAGCCACCTTTTGCCTTTGCATTCATCTGCATGTTGTCGCTCATATAGATCATCGCACCTGCTTCCCCATACACACACTCTCCAGAAGATAATTTCGTAACCACCATCTGGAGATTATCCCCTATTATTTCGTATTCCATATTTACTTGACCCCCCTTACATCATATATGGTGTATTATTTGTATCCTTTTCAAATTAAAAGGTAACTCAAAAATGCAATTATACTGAATCATCGAAAATGCCATCATTGTTGAGTGATGCTAAGCAAAACCGAAAGTTTTATATTACCCTTCTCTCTATT
>QMVO01000032.1 GCA_003661125.1 Methanosarcinales archaeon | reverse complement strand
TCCCAAGCTTATTATTTTTTGAGAAAATGATAGAAAAAGAGATCAAACCACGTATTGTTAAAGGGCGGGTCATCCTCAAATTGAAAGAGGAACCCTCTCGTGTTGTAGCAACGTCGGTACCCACAGGGCGCAGGTCTAAAGTTGTAAACCTTGGAATTGCATCGGTAGATAAGATACTGGCAGATTATGGGACCATAGGGATAACGAAGCTTCGAGGACCATCCACAGACTCCCTCCCCGGTGGGATGCGGGTCCGCAGAGTTAGCGAACCTGAAACGACTCATGAAGCATATGGGTTTACGCGCACTTTCATCGTGAAGGTCCCTCCGGAAACCGATCTCAACTCGATGGTTAAGAAGTTGAAAGAAGACCCAAACGTGGAAAATGCGGAGCTGGACTATTTTGCCAGGATGGCTGTCGTTCCAAACGATCGTTATTTTCTGCATCAGTGGGGTTTGCAACGAATAAAATGCGAGCAGGCGTGGGAACTCGAGAAAGGTAGCCAGGATGTGATTATTGCCATTGTAGATACGGGAGTTGATCGAAGCCATCCAGATTTAGTGGATAAATTAGTTCCTGGCTATGATATGGTTGATCTTACAGATGTCGAATCAGAGGAGGGATGTGTCTGGGAAGGCGATATCTATACACGTGACAACAATCCTGAGGACGAGAACGGACATGGGACGCATTGTGCCGGGATTGCCGCCGCTTCCACGAACAATGGTGTTGGAGTTGCGGGTGTTGCCTGGAATTGCAAGATCATGTCAGTTAGGGTTCTTGCCAATATAAGATGCACCACTGATGAAGGGACTTATGTTACAGGGACAGGAACGTTCACTGATATTGCAGATGGTATAATCTGGGCTGCGGATCATGGCGCTCACGTAATCAGCATGAGTCTTGGCGGGCTCGTGCCTAAAAACACGCCGCCTCCATCAGGGCTGAAGGATGCAATAGACTATGCCAGTTCAAGAGGATGCGTTTTAGTAGCGGCAATGGGTAATGACGGAGTCAACCCCGAGGACTATAATTATTATGCGTATCCTGCTGCACATCCGAAGGTGTTGGCTGTCGGAGCCATAGACAAGAATGACAGAAGGGCGAGTTTCTCCAACTATGGTGATTATAAGCACGTTATGGCACCCGGAGTCGATATTCGGAGTGCTTACATCGGTTCTGATTATGCCGACATGGATGGTACTTCTATGGCTACACCCTTTGTATCAGGACTCGCTGCTCTCATAAAATCCGCTGATCCACATTTAAGCCCTGAAGAGATTGTAGAAACAATACGTCAAACTGCAACATCTCACAGCGAGTACAGCTTAGAGTATGGATACGGCATCGTGGATGCACATTCAGCAATCAAAAAAATAATCCCTGAGCCACTCATATCAGCTATTGACCCTTGTGAGGCGGTGATTGAAGGTAATCTCAAAGACAGTGCCGACCAGAAAATCTACAAAATTGCGGTGTCCAATACCCTTAACATTAATTTGGATGGACCAGAGGGAGCGGACTTCGATCTTTACCTCAAAAAGGGTGCACCACCAACCATTCGAGACTACGACAAACGGGCATACACCGTCAAACCGGACGAAATTATCACCCACCTAATCGATAAACCAGGAGATTACTATGTTATGGTAAGATCCTATCGTGGAGCAGGTGATTTCAAACTGATGGTAAGGCGAGAATAAACACTACATACATTGGATTCTCTTCCTTAAACTAAACACCAAAAACCATTCTGAGCGTATTTCTCACCGCAGGAGCGAGACCAATGACGATAAGAGCCAGCAAAACGATATTCTTTAGCTCTCTTTCCTCCTCCTTCTCAAAATGAGTCCCCAATATGTATAACACTGGGATGAGTATTCCGAGTTTGAGTAGATACATTCCGGCTGCTGAGCCGGTGTACTTTACTATAATGCCCTCTATCACGTGCTTTCCGCTGTAACCAAGTAAATCAATCCCGATAAATGAAGAAGAGGCATCGAGCAGATGAGCAGCTAAAACCGATACGTTCAGCTTCTCTGTCAGAAAATCCATGCCAAATTTCATTCCAATTGCATATATCACGAGCAATATTATGCCTGAAATGCCAATGACAGCAAAGAAAACCCAGGGTAACAATATTTCTTCTTTCCTTAATAGAATTGTCATGTTTACAAAGAACCAAATCACTCCGAGCAGACCAAAAGGCACATTATAATTTTTTACATAATCTCTTATCTTCTTGTTCGACCTGGATATCGTAAGTATGGAAACGCAACAAGAGAATAAAAGAAAATAGATTAACGGTGTGATCAGCATATAGCTTACAGGTGGAGAGAATAACCTCGCATCTTCCATTACCCTTAAGCTTGCGCCAACAAGGATGTAAGGGGCTAAGGCTGCGATAAAACTTTCATTTATCTCTATATCGAGCTTCTTTAATAATTTTAATATCAAAAAGAGGCATAATACCAGTAATAAAGCCCATGTTATCGTATTTACTGGATTGTATCCCGTGTCATGGGTTATAGGATGAATGTAGTACGCGTAGATAAACTGCCTTATCGTTTCGAGCATATATTATGCTATATAAAATGTAAGAAACTACAAAAAACTTCCAGATCTATCATCAATTTATAATGATATATGGTAATATATTATTTCAGATAATGTTCAGATATCGAAACGAGGAGTTAGCAAATCGGATAATAGAAAAATTGAGAGCTTTGAATCTCAATTTGCGATTGATGCACGTTTGCGGCACACATCAAGATACTCTGGTACGGTTTGGCTTAAATTCGATGTTAAAAGAAGCAGGGATAGAGGTGAGACCCGGACCGGGGTGCCCGGTTTGTGTGACTACCGCAAGGGAGATTGAAGAAGCCATTTTTTTTAGCCCGAAAGGGAAAAGTGGTTGCCACGTTTGGCGATATGTTCAGGGTACCTGGCGAAAGAGTGTCGTTATCAGACGTGAAGGCGGAGGGTTTTGACGTACGGATGGTGTACAGCATAACAGACTGCATTTCCATAGCGGAAAAAACAAACAAGGACGTTGTGTTCTTTTCCATCGGATTTGAAACGACCACACCTGCGACTGCATCTGTGATTTCCACTCGTCCAACCAATTTTTCTATACTGTGTGCTCACAGGCTAATCCCACCAGCAATGGAAGCATTGATAAAAATGGGAGAGATGAAGATCGACGGGTTCATAAATCCCGGTCATGTATCCACAATCATAGGCGAAAGACCCTATGAATTCATATCGAAGCGGTATAAAAAGCCGCAGGTTATTGCAGGGTTCGAACCTCTGGACGTGCTAATTGCAGTTTACATGCTTGCGATGCAGATACTTCGCGGAGAAGCAAGAGTGGAGAATGAATATACAAGGGTTGTTCGACCGAAAGGAAATGAGAAAGCACAGCAAACAATGAACGATGTTTTTGAACCTTTTGATTGCAGTTGGAGAGGTTTTCATGTTATACCCGGCAGTGGGCTTCGCTTAAAAAAGAATTTCGAGGAATACGACGCGAGGAAACGATACGAAGATGAATTAAGCAGCCTGGAAAATGAATACAAAGAGCCAGAGGGATGTAGATGTGGCGAAATCTTGAGAGGGCTCGTTTATCCGGAAGAATGCCCTTTGTTCGGTAAGGTTTGCACGCCGCAGCATCCCGTTGGACCATGTATGGTATCAAGGGAAGGTAGTTGTAATATAACGTTTAGGTATGGTGAGAGATAAAAAGTGCTTGGAAAATTTTCAAAAAGCATAGTTAATAACATGAAGGGGTGTCCGAGTGTCCCACCTTTGCTCTAAACTCAACCCCCTTAGGGGTGCATCCCAAAAAAGTTTTATGAAAAAAATATTCCACCTTGCGGACACGCATATAGGTTACTCGGCATATCGAAAGCTAGATGAAGTGACAGGACTGAACCAGCGTGAAGTAGACACCTATGATGCGTTCAAGCAATTCGTAGATTATGCGTTGAAGAAAAAACCCGATGCCATATTGCACGCAGGCGACTTGTTTGATTCCGTACGTCCGACAAACCGCGCTATTTCTTTCGTTCTTGGGCAATTAATAAGATTAAGTGAAGCAGGCATCCCTTTTGTAGTGATTTCAGGCAATCACGAAACGCCCCGATTGCAGGAAACGGGTAGTGTATTCAGCCTATTTGAGCATATTCCCGATGTTCACGTAGTTTATAAAAGGAAATACGAACTTGTTGAACTTGGTGACTTAATAATCCATGCGCTTCCTCATTGCGATGATATTGAGGGCGAAAAAAAGAAGATGGTTTTATGTAACAACGGGTTTAATATTGCACTTCTCCATGCATGCGTTCTCGGTGCAGGACTACCGGCATTTATGATGGGCGAATTCAATGAGCAAGTAGTAAATATTGACGACTTATCGTGTTTTGACTATCTCGCGTTGGGGCATTTTCATGGTTGCACGAGAGTACGAACCAACGCTTACTACGCGGGCTCGACAGAAAGATTCAGCTTCAACGAGGTGAATGACAATAAAGGCTTTTTGGAAGTCAAATTGAGTGGAAATAGCGAAAATGAGGTCATATTTCACCCTTTAAGAACAAGAGAGATGGTGGATTTGGAGCCGATAGTTTGTAGCAATCTTGATGAACGCGAAATAAAAAGGGCGATAAAACGCTGCATACAGGAATGCAACCCTCAAAATAAAGTAGTAAGGTTAAAAGTGCTGGATATACCCATGCACGTCTATCATTCGCTGGATTTTGACGAACTAAAGCGACTGACGAGGTCTGCAGTTCACTTTGAGATAAAATACGAATTCCTGAGAGATAATGAGTCGTTTTCTGCTGAACATCCCGCTTTTCATTCTTTACATACTGAGTTCGAGCGCTTCATCCACAGATACACGATAGGAGCGCATATAGATAAAGCAAGGCTAAAAGAATTAGGGGTGAAGTACATACAAGAGTGGGAGAAAGCTGATGACTAAGGGTTGAGTAAAAAGCCATCACAAATTTTGTTCTCTCAAGGGGTAAAGTAAGTAAATAAATAAATGGATAAATATAAAAATAAAAACAAAGAAATATGAAAAAAGGGACCGCGGGAGGGAAAAATGCAATTGGACGACACTGATAGGAAAATCGTTGAAATGCTACAAAAAAACGCTATGCTTTCCTATGATGCGATAGCAGAGCAATTGGGCATAACAGAAAGCGAAGTAGAGAAAAGGATTAAAAGGCTCTCTGATACACGAACCAAGATTCTAATAGTTGACGACGAGCTTGATACCTTGTTACCGCTAAAAAGAGCGTTAGAAATGGAGGACTTCAATGTCATCGAAGCTCAGGACGGTGTCGAGGCACTGGAGAAGGTGAGGAGTGAGATTCCCGACCTCTTGCTTCTTGATTTGATGCTCCCCAAGCTGAATGGATTCGAGGTCTGTCAGCGGCTGAAAAAGGATGATGCGACGAATTCCATTCCAATAATTATGCTCACCGCAAAGGGCGAGACTTCTGACAAAATCAAAGGCATTGAAATTGGTGCTGATGATTATGTTACAAAACCGTTTGATTTGGCTGAATTAAAAGCGCGGATAAAGGCAGTTCTGCGCAGAACCGCGCCCTGACTTAAAATTCTAAATAAATCCAATTAACCTGTTTTGTTACTTACAAATATGAGGATAAAAAGAGATAACCGGGTGGTTATACTGGTAATCTGTATCATCCTTATATGTACCGTAGCCTCGTTGGGGTTCAAAACCCACGGAGAAGTGGAGGAAATAGTTCAGGAGCAATTCAGTGAGCAGCAATTGCTGCTGGCAAGACAGGCGGCTTTGGGCATTGCGAGTTTTGCCGAGGAGCGCGTAACCATTATAGAGATACTCGCACGCGATAGATCTGGTGACGAAATTACTAATCTTACACGCTGCTTTAAGACGATCTACGAGAAAACGAGCGGCTTTTATAGCATTGAGTTTATTGACCGGAATGGTGTAGTTGTATATGGTTACCCGGAATATCGCGCCCCGGTTGGGTATGACCTATACGCGGAAAACAGAAGCAGCGCCTTTGATTCCGCGCGTGACTCAAGAAAAACGAATATTTCCAGACCTACACTACTATTTGAGGGTGGTTTGGGCTCCTTCATCTGGGTTCCCGTATATGAAGGGGAGAATTTCAGGGGCGTCATTCTCGCCATTATACGAATGTCCACCATCACCGACCGATTTCTCACACCAATCATGCAGAACCGAACAGGATACGTGTATATGATAGATAATAAGGGGAAGTCGCTCTTCGAAGGAGCAGGAAAGAAAGCAATCGGTAAGAACTACATCAAGATGCTGAATAAGAATAGCACAAGCGATGGATGGCTGGAAATTCTCAACGAACAGATGAACGGTTCAGAGGGGACAGCAGTTTACCACGAAGAAGGAGAAAAATCGAACTTAGACCAAATCGTGGCATTTGCACCCGTCCGATGGCGCAACCAATTATGGTCAGTGGCTATTTCAGTACCTGCAAGTGAGGTAGATCATCTGATACGCTCGGTTTATGCCAGGCAAATGATTTTTTTAGGCACTGTCATCGCGATTATCCTGGGCGGAAGCCTTGGATTGATCATGATGTTCTCTAGGTGGAACAAAACGCTGGAAGCGGAGGTAAAATCGAAAACCGCCGACATGATTCGAATGAACAAGGAACTTGTACTGACGAATGAGCGGCTCAAAGAACTGGATAAATTAAAATCCGACTTTGTTTCTATGGTGTCGCATGAACTCAAGACACCGCTTGCCGCCATGAGAACATCGGCACAGGTGCTTAATATGCGAGACGCCGGGGAAAAGACGAAGCGAGAAATGCTGGACATTATTCTCAGGAATATAGACCGTCAAACGAACCTTGTTAATGATCTTCTTGATCTGTCCAGAATAGAATCCGGTAGAATGGAACTGAAAATTGGGAGTGTGCCATTGGATTCTGTAATTGCGGATTCTATCGAAAGTGTGAAACAGGCAGCGATGGAGAAGGGGATAAAACTGGACGTTGATCTACCTGAAGGTATCTCTCCGGTTAAGGGCGACCGAGAGAAACTTACTCAGGTGATCACAAACCTCCTCACTAACGCAATTAAATTCACGCCAAGGAGCGGAGAAATCAGCATAAAAGCCCACGACCTGGACGGGCAGGTAGAAGTCAAAGTACGCGACACCGGGATTGGAATCGCACCAGAAGATTTGGATATGGTGTTCGAGAAGTTTTATCAAGTTGACAGTACGTCAACCAGAGAAGCAGGAGGAACTGGCCTCGGACTGGCGATATGCAAGGGGATAATTGAAGCCCATAATGGACGAATATGGGCGGAGAGCGAGCTCGGTAAGGGGAGCACATTTATCTTTTGGCTGCCGAAATGGGCAGGGGGTAAGAATGGTTGAGGGATTCTTCTCGACTCGATATTATCGAAAAAAACCGAAAGTCTTTTTAACTATTGTGCAAAATTTTGAATCCATGAGTATCGAAATCGAAACGTTGTTGTTGTTTGCGATTGCGGGCGTAGCCGTGTTGTCCTCTTTAGCAGTGCTGCTTACCCGCGATAACTTCTACGCTTCGATGTTCATGTCAGCAACATTGATTATGGTTGCGGGTGTTTATGCGCTTTTCAACCTCCAGCCTGTTTTTGTTTTAATTGTGTTTATATTTGTGGGCGCGATTGGAATAGTAACAGTAGCGCTGGCAGCAACTTACAGATTCGCGCCCGAGCGGCAAATTTCCGTGTTATGGGCGCTACCTGTGATTATAACCGCTTTTATTCTCGCTTTTTCCGTGCACATCTCCAACCTTGCTCCACTCGAAAAGATTCAATTTGCGCTTCCGAAGTTTATGACGCCTGAATATCTCCTGCTCATTTTATCCCTTACCGCACTTATTATTCTACTGTTGCTGTCAGTGTTAAAAATGGGAATAGAAAAGGAGGTGAGAAAGAGCTGAATGCAAGGAATCGAGTTAGCAATAATCTATGTAACGTCCTTTTCAATCTTGCTTGTGGGTTACCTCACCGCGATTTCAAGTAAGGATTTAATTAGACTTCTTATAGCGTTGGAGCTGATGTTTGGTGCTGTATTCATGTCGCTAATCCCTCTTTTCTCTGCCATTAGTGATGCTGCTTTTGGTATCGCCATCATCACGATTTTCACAAGCAGCGGCGAACTTTTAGTTCTCATCGCTGCCATCGTAACGATGGACATGCAGAGAAAGAATATTTACACAAGTTCTATTACTCTCGGGGGTGATAAATTATGATTATGCTTTACTTCCTGCTCTTGCCCTTAATTGTGGTTTTTATAGCGCCTCTTTTAAGACCAAAAGGGGCTACTTATCTCTCTTCAGCCGCTTTTTTAATCCCTTTCTTTTCTATAATATACTGTATCTTCAAAGGCTGTCCTTCCGAGATTCACCTAATGAAGTTCTCACCCCCGATAGGAGAGATATACCTTAATTTCGACTTTATCTCGAATGCGTTTGGACTCACAATCTGTATGGTCTCTGCGATGGTCGCCCTTTTTGCGCTGCCCTACATGAAGCACAGGTTCGAGGAGATGGAGCGGGATGCGGAGAGCGAGTTCAGGAGATACATATTCTTGTATGACTTTTATGCCGTTTCGATGTTGTGGCTCGTGTATAGTGGCAATCTCATCCTCTTATACATCTTCCTGGAAATCACGCTCATTACCGCTTTCCTTCTCATCTACTTCTACGGCTATGGTAACCGGAGATGGGTGGGTCTCTTATACTTAATCTGGTGTGCCATCGCAGGTGTTCTTACACTGGCGGGGTTCATTATAATCGCTTTTGATCCCCTAAACAATACGCTTGCACTTAAGGGTATAGCTACGGTGGGGATGCTTGCATGGGCGTTTATTCTTGTCGGTATGTTAATAGAACTCCCCGTCTTAGGGCCACATATATGGCTTCCGTGGGCACATGCTGAGGCACCCACACCGGTGAGTGCATTGCTAAGCCCACTAACCGTGGGTCTGGCGGGTTATGTATTGCTGAGAATTGCCCTTATAGATTATTCTTTTATCAGTGCTTATCGAATGCCTATACTCGGTTATGCGATATTTTCAAGTATTTATGCCGGTTTTTCAGTCTTTAAGCAAACCGACTTCAAGCGACTGCTCGCATATTCAACGGTATCGCAGATGGGTTATGTGCTGGTAGCACTTTGCCTCGGACCTTTTGGGCTTATAGGCTTGGTTATACAATATATGTCCCATGCGTTTGGTAAGTCAATCTTGTTCTCTTCGGCGGGAGGGATTATTGCGGTTCATCACGGTCTTCGAGACCTTAATAAGATGGGCGGGTTGCACGATTCCATTCCGGCGATTTCAAATGCCGCAGTAGTCGGATTCCTAAATCTTGGTGGTATCTTGACGGTCGGCATGCTCGGTGAGTTTTTCATATTAAGAGGAGTTGTGGATACTTTCCTCAGACCGGAATCCCCTGCATTCCTTGGCTGGACAGGGAGCTTACCAATTATCCTGGCTGTGATCTTCATGTTCATCCTCTCGGTTTGGTATGGCTTCTGGACGATACGAAAAGTATTCTATGGTAAGCCAAAGGATACGAAAAGGCTTGAAATAAGCAGATACTTTTATGTTCCCCTCTTCGTCATCGGTATTCTCTCGGTGCTGTTACTGTTCCCACCGCTGTCAACGGTGTTAATTCAAGGGCTTAATTCAATTCCGGGTTTGGGGTTAGGAGGTGTTATACCATGAATGTGTGGCTTGTTTTTCTACTGCTGTTCTTATCTCCGGTTGTTAGCAGTGTTCCTATTGCTTTAGCATACAAGAGTAAGAGATGGACGGATAAACTGCCTTATCTTTCTGTGCTCGGTATCTTCGTATCGGTATTGATGAGCCTCTACATCTTCTTTGTTTTCCCGGAAAATCAACGATATGCTTACGACTGGATCCCCGACCTGGGGATAAATATCGTCCTTATTACTGACTATTTAAGCAGGTATATGGGAGTCATAACTGCGGTTATAGCGTTCTTCATTGCTATTTACGGCTTGGAGTATATGCGCGGAGATTACAGACCCTCGTGGTACTGGTTCTTTTTTAACCTTTTCACGGCATCAATGCTTCTGGTTGTTTATAGTGATAATCTATTCTTGCTGTTTGTAGGCTGGGAAGGACTTGGAGCCGCGTCGTGGGGTTTAATCGGACACTGGTTCCGCGACGATGATGAAATTGCATACGTTGGCGTACCAAAAAGAAAGGTAGGACCGCTTGAACTGAGCTGGCCGCCGAGCTTTGGCGGCTGGCGAGCTATTTCGACTATAAGATTTGGCGATGTACCCATGTTCTTTGCAATTGCCGCAATCTGGGTATTCGCAGGGAATCTCAACATATCAGAGATTAATTGGGAATCGCTCTTCTTAAATATCGGTGCTGCAGGAACAGTAATTCTACTCATCCTTTTCCTTATGGGTCTGCTCACGAAGTCGGCACAGGTTCCGTTCAGCGAGTGGCTGATGACTGCAATGACGGGTCCGACAACTGTTAGTGCGCTTCTACACTCCGCGACCATGGTAGCAGCCGGTGCTTTTGTATTTATCAAGATTAGCTGGTATATAAGACCGTGGGAATTGCATCACGTTCCAGGGCTTAACTATGTGTATATCTTTGCTCTTTTCATCGGATTGATATCAGGCTTATATGGTGCACTCGCAGCATCAGGAATGCTCGAGAGGAAGGTTCTACTGGCAGCATCCACGATGTCAAGCCTTGGTTTGATGTTCGGCGCAGCAGCCGCTTCCTATTGGGTTCACGAAGAAGTGATGCATGGTATAAATGTGGCTTTGCTCGTCGCTTTCTGGTACATGGCTGTGCATGCCTTCGCAAAAGCGAGCTTGTTCCTCGTGAGTGGTCATTTGATTCACGCTACGCATACAAGATTCTCTGT
>QMVO01000031.1 GCA_003661125.1 Methanosarcinales archaeon | reverse complement strand
CTGGTGCTGATGACGCTCTTCCTGTTCTTCATGCTGGGATACTTCGCACCTCATGAGAAGATAACCCTTGACTTTGATCACCTGTATAGAAAGGCGGGCAGGAGGGTTATATGGTTCTGTGAGAATCCATTGTTGGGTTTTGCGATTAGAGTGGAGAAGGTGGTACTGAGAATTGCGTATTCTCTCATCACCTTCGGCAAGAATCCAATACGGGGAATAAGAATGGCGGAGGACACGATAGGCATAGGACTACTGAAACCTTTTGTTTCCGTTTACGACCTGGTAATACAACCGGCATACAGGCATTATGAGAAAGACCTTAGAGAAGTAAAGATGCGACCGGCGGAAGAACCCATGGAGCGAATGAGCATCGGAACTGGAGTGCTGTTGGTTCTTCTCTTTTTCGCGTTATATTTAATTGCTATGCTGATACATGGGTGGCTGGCTTAGCTTATCAGTGTGAGTACAATTATGGGGAAAACATGGATATTTAATCTTCATAACTAATTTCTCGTCTCTTTAGTTTCTCTAATAGTTCAGCTTTCCTGTTATTAACAGGGTTCGACCTTATTTTATGCATGGCTTCGTATGCATTTAGCAAGTCCAAATGCTATTATAACCCCTACCATTACCTCTTCCCACATATATCATCATCCCTCCCTTATATTTGTTACTTTCTTATACCCATCTTTGGAAGCTCCATCCCTCAAAAACTAAATAGAAAGTGGTTGTCGCCGTGGAAATTATCAAAAGGTATTTTTTGAATTCGATAATGGATAGCTCCGTCCCCCACGAAAAAAATGGAAATGTATTTATATACCCTTATCCATAGGTGTTTATAAGAATAAAAGTCTAAACAGAGTAAGGGGGATTTTTGAATAAATGGGCACCGATAAGATTTCCGTCGAGACGGCGATAAGGGATTGGCGAATTCTGGGAGTGATGGTGGTTGTGCTGGTTTTATGGCGGGCGACTATAAGCATTGACAGAGAGATAGCGCTTTGGGAAAGTGTGTGCTCAGGTGTTGTTCTCATCGCACTGGGCTGGTTCATCTTCGGTTATCTCTATCATCTGTCCAAGAGGGAGACGAGCTGGATAATTTCGAATAAGCTTGCTCAGGGGATTGCCATTAGCGTAAGCGCCTTGAATGTTTACGTTCTCGTTTACTATGCGATGCGATGGTATAAATTAATGACCGAAACTGAAATTTATGCGCCGCGGGATTTTCTTCTCAGAGACCTGAGATACGTCGCGTTAGTGCTGGCGTATTGTGGATTAGTGTGGGCGACGGGGTATCTAAGGAAAATGCACGATAATTATATCCTGTTAACCGAAAAGATGCCGGAGATGCGAAGAGTGAGTGCTGCGGAATCAATATTCAGGATATTAACGGATGAACGGACGGTAATAGTGATATTGGGCTTGGTATTTTTATGGCGTGCGGTCATAAGTTTCGACAAGCAAATAGCACTGTGGGAGAGTATGTGCTCGGGCATAATTCTTTTCATACTGGGTTGGGTCCTCCTGGGCTACATAAGTTCATTGGCAGTGAGAACCATCAGACCAAGCG
Source organism: Methanosarcinales archaeon (assembly GCA_003661125.1). GTDB lineage: Archaea > Halobacteriota > Syntropharchaeia > Alkanophagales > Methanospirareceae > QMVO01. Next base: position 9,566 of record QMVO01000031.1, on the reverse strand, counting down.
TTGCAAGGATCTATCAGGGGATCGCTTTTGCTTTATTCTGTGTAAATTTCTATGTCCTCGTTTATTACGGAATGCGGTGGTATATATTAATATTCATGATGCCTCTCTTGGAAGAAGCATTGGTGCCACTGGATTTCGTCTTCCGCGATATAAGATATTTTATGTTAACGATATTTTTTTGCACGTCAATAGTGTTATCTAAATATCTGGAAAGGGCATCAGAGGAGTGTGAGTTCTTGATTAAAAAGGGGGAGAAGGAGTACAAGGAATAGTATCTTTTATTTGTATTGCGCAGATTTACACAAAGTCCGTTTTTTATCCACTTTAAAAATGTCTGGCGCTTTAATGGATAGATGGATAAGAGGGATTTTTTATTCTGGGTACTGACCGATGCGAGGATACTAATAGTAGTGGATGGTATAGCATTCTTATGGCGAGCGGCAGTAAGTGCGGATGAAGAAATAAGTCCATGGGAAAGTGCCTGTTCGGGTGTAAGTCTGTTCATAATTGGCTGGCTCGTCTTTGCACACCTGTATTCAATGAGTGTGAAACCAACGGAGTGGCCGGTGTCAAACAGGATTTATCGCGGTATCGCCCTTAGTGTGCTCGTGCTGAACTTCTACATCATGATTTATTATGGAATGCGATGGCATGGCTTCCTGCATGTAGAAGTTTCTGTGCCACGAGATTTTATTTATCGAGATTTGAGATATGTCATCTTCGTGATGTATTATTGCATAATAATTGGCACGGCGCGATACCTGAGAGGGATGCACGAGAAGTACAGACTGCTAATCAAAGAAAGACCGGGTAAGAAGAGACGAGCGAAGAACATAAAAGAAGCCGTATTCATGGCGATGACGCATGTTAGAACATTGGTGCTAATCATAGCGGCGGCGATTTTATGGCGGGTAGTGATAGCCATCGACAACGTTATAACCTTCTGGGAAAGCACGGTCTCGGGTATTTCGCTCGTCATAATCGGCTGGTTCCTCTTCGGATATTTATGCGCTCTGTCTCTGAAAGTAAAACACAGGATGGATTTGACCAGAGCTATTCAGGGAATAGCCTTTGGGCTTTGCGCGATAAACATTTACGCCATTTTTTATTATGGACTGAGGTGGTATGAATTGATAGAAAGAATTATGGGAGGAGTGGGGGAGACATACGTGCCGCAGCCGCTGGATATCCTTTTCAGGAATGTGAGATATGTAATGTTAGTGCTGTTTTATTGCTTGACAATACTATTAGCGAAGCATTTAGTAAAGGCATACGAGAATTATATCGTACCGGCACGGAAAAGTTATAAGAGTCATGGTCGTCTCCAGCTTTATAAGACCTGAGAGGAAAGTATTATCAACGGGAAGAGAAGTGGCGAGGGTTGAAGCCAATAAAAAGGATGGAAAGATAAAGATATCTTGCTCTTTTAAAATCACAACCGTTCAGAAATGGTGCCGAATAGGGCTCGTTTTCAGATTTAGTGAAACGGTGAAGTGGTACGAATACGAACCCTCCATCGGTCTTCGATTCAACCTCTACAGGTTGTCAATCGCCGATCACGGAGGAAATATTTTGTTCAGTGAGGAGAGGTCATTTATGGAGTTCGCTTCGCTGTTCAAGACTGCTTATACGGGTCAGCGATTTTTGGGGAGATATACGGCAACCCACAAGGGCAACGTGGCAATATTAGATTTCATACCACCGAGTCCCGGCAGATATAAACTCGTTTTTGACCTGGATGCGGATGAGGACTTTTCGGAACCGGGACATAAACGAATGACTTCTTTTCAGGAACTCACGCTGTATGTGAGAGAGGGAGTTGAAACCCTCAGAGGTAACTATCCACATAAGCGAGTTGATTTGATGAAAGTCAGAGATATAATGACACGTTCGATTATCAGTGAAGACGAAGAGGTTTTTGCCACCAGGATAGTGGAGGATATGGCAGAACGGGGGATAGGGAGCGTGGTGATAACCTCAAAAGGTAAACCAGCAGGCATTATTACTGAGCGCGACCTGGCATTGAAGGTTCTATTGAAGAACAAGAGGGCAAGCGAAGTAAAAGCGAAAGAGATAATGGCTTCCCCCTTGATTACCATCGAGCCCCAAACGTCGGTTGAGGAAGCATGTGAACTCATGGCAGAGAAGGGCATAAAAGGGTTGCCGGTGATTGAGAACGAAGAACTCATCGGTTTTGTAAGTGTTAGAAACATCCTGACGAAGAAGCCAGGGTGTGTAAAACGATTTTACAGCCATCCCGAAGCGATGCTTTTGGCGAGTAGATGCAAACAGGTAGTCCGCCTGATATATTTTCTATTCAGGAGAGAAAAAAGGGGAGAAAAGGGGAAGATCGCCGTCAGAGATATAATGATTCGTCCAATCGTTACCGAAGATGAAGACACGCTGGTCACTAAAATAGCAGAAGATATGAAAGGGTTGGGGATAGGGAGCGTGGTGATAACCTCAAAAGGTGAACCCGCAGGCATTATTACTGAGCGCGACCTGGCATTGAAGGTTCTATTGAAGAACAGGAGGGCAAGCGAAGTAAAAGCGAAAGAGATAATGGCATCCCCTCTGGTTACCATCACGCCGGAAGCATCGGTGGACGAAGCGTGCAAGCTCGTGGCGAAGAAGCGCATAAAAAGGCTGCCGGTGGTTGAAAATGGCTCGCCCGTGGGCATTGTAAGTATTCAAGACCTGCTGAGAAGGAAACCGGAGTGCGTAAGGGAATTCTATTCCTGAAACCACAAGATTACACAGATTTCCACGAGAAAGAATAACGCTCTTAAGTCATCGGGAACAGTATAATAGATGCGAAACCAAGTTTCCTTTGAATTGAGCAAGAGCTAAAGAATGGGATGTACTTACCCAGATAACGCATAGACGGAGTGGAGAAGGGAGTCGCGAGTTTGAGGAGTGAGATGATTGCACGGTTTGAGGCTGTGGACTGACTGTGAAATTACGCTATCGGCGTTGGCATCTTGCATCTTGTATCGCGCATCTTCACGACCTGTCAAAGTTTCGGAGAGAAAGTATTTAAATACTAATATGGTGAACATTTCATCATGGAGAAAATAGGGAAAGTACCTGGTTGGTTAGAACGGCTGCTCATGCCGAAGCTGAACGAGATCGCAGGCGAGATAAAAGCCATACACACGCGCATAGATGCGGTGCATACGCGCATAGATGGAGTGGAGAAAGGAGTCGCGAGTTTGAAGAGTGAGATGATGACGAAGTTCGAGGCTATGGATGTTAAAGTGGATTCCAAGTTCGAGGCTGTGGATAGGAGGTTCGATGCCGTGGATTCCAGGCTCGATTCGCTCGAAGCGAGATTGCCGGTGCTGGAGAAGATGGCTGAACTTGAAGCAAGGCTTGCTGAACTCGAGCGGAAAGTAAGTGCATAGAGGTCATTGAAATATTCGCCGCAGTTCAGGCTTATTTTAGTATCACGATGAAATGCAGGGATGAGCGAAGAATAATTTTTGATAATTTGAGGAAATAGTTTTATATGCCGCCCATACCATAAAGCAGCGACAGTATATACGCCATCACGCAGAGTGCGAGGAAGACGAGCGCCAGGAAAAGCCCGACATAAAAACCCACGCTCTCCACTTCTATCCCCGGGCAATGCGCCTTCACTACTTCCACTGCTCGTGAGTCATAAGGCGGATTTAAACTCAGCATAAGCCTCATCGTTTCCGCTGGACATTTGAAAAAACATCGCAATGCTGCAATGAATTTACTCCCCATTTCCTTTCTTCTACCTCCATATACGCAACTTATGTCTTATAAATATTTCGATATTGCATTGCCGATTTAGTGCATACCCAGTAAATACAACACCAAATAAACCACGAAAAACAAGAGAATCAAGAGCAGGGAGGCACCCAGAGTCAATCTCGGAAGCTCTCCCGGATATCTCCTTCTCTCCTCTTCTAAACTTCGTTCGTATTTCTCCACCTTCTCTGAGGCAGTAACCATCTTCAACTTTACACCTATCGTGTCTTTTACTATTCGTGCCGCACCTGCCGGGTTCCTGCTTAGCCATACAACGGCACCTGCGACTCTCATCACTCTCCTGTCAACTCCGGCACCAAAAGCCATCAGAGGTCCCTCACAGAATCTTATAAACTTCGCACCCGGTATTCTAACGAGCCAGTCAGTATCAATAGAGATTTTTGGCTCTCCATGAAGCATCCCCCTCAGGAGCCAGAAGCCCAGGAAAGTAAATAGAAGTAGCTGACTCATCTCTATTACATGCCCGGGTGCGTAAGGCTCATAATGAACGGGATAGGGAAGCATACCATAAAGGATTTTATAACCAGGATATACCCCCAGGAAGATACACAAAAATGCAGTCAGTCCCATACCGGCAAGCATGTTCCCTGGTGGCTCCTTTGCTTCTACATCGGCTGGCTTCTCACGGGCAAACCATACGTTCCATGGCAGTTTCAGACCGGTATGCAGGAAAGTCCCTATTGAAGCGCCTTCTAACAGAATCCATATAATTGGCTGATGAATCAAAGCAGAGGCATGAACAGTCATCGTTTTGCTCACGAATCCATTAAATAGAGGGAATCCGGAGATTGAGAATGCACCTACCATATAAAGCCAAAAAGTTATGGGCATATATTTGTAGATACCGCCCAACTCAGTGAATTTACTCTTGCCCGTTACTTCTATCACCGCTCCCATACCCATGAAGAGCAGCGCTTTATAAAGGATGTGGCAGAAAGCATGAGCCGTAGCACCGTTTATTGCCATTTCCGTGCCTATTCCTACACCGCATACCATATACCCGACCTGTGAGATGATGTGATAGGCGAGAAGCCTCCTGCCGTCATTCTCGAGCACCGCATAGATAACTCCGTACATTGCCATTATCGCTCCAAGCCACATCAGTAATTCAACGCCTGGAAAACCTCTTATCAGCGTATATATCGCACTCTTTGTCGTAAATGCAGTCATAAATACGGCACCTGTGACCGTCGCCTCCGGATATGCATCAGCCAGCCATGCATGCAGCGGTGGAACAGCCGCATTTATTATGAACCCCAAAAATACGAGGTAAGAGGGCAGATAGCTCCAGCCAAACCCCCACGGGAATCTTTCGAAAGTGATTGACCCCGTAGTATGTGCATAGATGATAATGCCAGCCAGTAAAGATATACCGCCGAAAAGATGCCACATTATGTATCGGAAGCCCGCTTCATGCGCTTCCCTCGTCCCTCTGAACCACACAAGGAACAGTGATGCCCAGGCCATTATCTCCCAGAAGAAATACAGCGTGAAGAGGTCACCGGCGAAAACCACACCAAGTGTGCTCCCAACGTAAAACAATGCAGATACATGCTCCCAATCGCGGTCCACGTGAAGTGCGTAGATGTTCATGCAAATAGTGGCAATCACAAAGATATATGCGAATACCATACTCAGTTTATCTATTCTGCCGAGCACGAGTTCATAATCTAAAAATGGTAGGGGCGGGGTTGAGAACGGGATATTGCCAAAAAAGCCATAAGATGTGAGAACGAGGATTATAAACGCTGCTATGGGAAGGGACAAGAAATATGCCTTCTTCAACGCCCTGTGCTTGATTACCGGTATCAATAAGGAACCCAGGAGGATTAACAGTCCCGGATGCACCCAATTAATCACTCTCCATCACCTCCTCTTCTCATAATAATCCTCCTCCTTCATCAGCCAATAATGACCCAATGCCTTGGATACAACAATTATGAGCACGCAACCAATGAAGCCGAATAAGGAATGAAAAGCTGGCATTCTGTCCCACAAGAAGATAAAATGCGGGTGTCCCAGGAAATAAAATAGCACTCCCGCCAGTACACCCGTGAAGAGGAAGAAGTAATATATTCTAAGCAGCCGCTTCAGCGTTGTCTCATCCATTCCTTTCACACACCTCCTAAATTGGCTACCGCGACTTTCGCAAGGTCGAATACATAGAATGCATGGGGGTCCAGACAAAAGAGGATGGCAAGAATAGCAGTAATAAGTAAAGGAACGACCATGAAGAGGTATTTCTTCTCCTTCCACTCGCTTCCTTCACTTTCGCTTCCATTGGGCTTGGAAAAGAAAGCGGTACGTATTATCGGGAAGAAATAAACGACATCCAATAAAGAAGCAGCTAAGAGAACGAATAAGAAGATTATCATCTCTGGTGCGATCGTCTCTGACGATTCTATTGCTCCTAAGCAAAGATACCATTTGCTTATGAACCCCGCCACCGGGGGCAATCCACACATTCCAAAGGCGCCTATACTGAAGGCAGCCATTGTTATCGGCATCGTTCTTCCTATCCCTGACATTTCACTCACGTTCCTCTTCCCGGTAACCACTATTATTGCACCGGCGCACATAAAGAGTGTGATCTTCATTGCTCCATGGAAAGGGATATGAATCATTGCTCCCAGTATGGCATCATGGGTTAAGAGCGCAGCACCAAGGATTATACAGGATAACTGGTTTATCGTGGAATAAGCAAGTCTTCTCTTCAGATTGTCTTCTCCAATAGCAAACAAGTTGGCGACGATGACTGTGAATCCCGCGATACAAGCGAGCACCAATCCAAGTCCGAGCGCATGCATCAAATCCACGCCATACACATAGCACACCATCCTGATGATACCAAAAACACCCGCCTTCACCACTGCTACTGCGTGAAGTAGCGCACTCACCGGCGTGGGTGCGACCATCGCAGTGGGGAGCCAGGAGTGGAAGGGCATCCACGCAGCCTTCATGAATCCCAGCATAAAACAGAAAAATAGGACCGTTAGCATCGTTCGCGATACGTAACCCGCATAAAAAGCGGACTTTAGCGATGTTATCCCTCCGCTTTCGAAATCTGTGGTCCCCGGAGGGGCGTAGCTACCAGTTATATAATAGGTTAAAGCCACAGCGGCGAGGAAGAAACAGCCTGCGGTAAGCAAATAAGCCAGATATTTACGACCCGCAAACAGTGCTTCCGGTGTCTGGTCATGCGCTACCAGTGGATACGTTGATACCGTTAAGATTTCATAAAATACGAACATCGTGAGCAAGTTTCCGGCGAGGGCAACGCCCACAGCGCCGAAGATAGCCCATGCGAAGCAGAAGTAGTAACGTGTCTGTGCATGCTCGTGTAGCGGTCTCATATATCCTATGGAATAGAGCGAGACGCATATCCACAAAAAGGAGGAGGTGATGGCAAAGATAAGTCCAAAAGCATCCACACGGAATCCAAAATCTATCCCTGGAAACACGGTGAAGGGTGTGAATTTTATCACCGCTCCTCTTACAATGGTCGGCGCCATGGATATGATGAGCAAAAACTGCGCGATGCTTGCGAGCATCGTCCAGCTCTCTCTTATGTTCGGACGCCTGCCGAATAATAATATAAGAATAGAGCCAATTGCGGGGCATAGAATTGCTAACAGCGGTCTTATTGATTCCACTATTTCTGTCATGGCGTCTCACCTCCCAGCCCAAATAGTGAATTGACACGGTCCAAAATGGGTATGGGTATCTCAAAAAGCCAGACAATACCCATGATAATGCAAAGAGAAGCAAGTGTTAATACCGGGATAAGCATGCTGGGTGGTATTTCGTCTTTAAACGAACCCGATGAATGCCCTTCTTCTCCCACTCCTCTTTTCATATACATTGTTTCTATCACGCGCCAGAAATAAACGAGATTGAGGAGGGAACTGAGCAGCATAATCGCCACGAATATGAATTCCCCCGCATCTAAAGAAGCCAATATTATATACACCTTCGAGACGAATCCCACGCTCGGCGGCACACCAATCATTGAAATCGCGGCTAAAGTAAAAGCAGCACAGGTGCAGGGCATTTTTCTTCCCAAACCCTGAAAATCGCTTATATTCCAGAGGTCAGCCTTGTAAATAAACGCTCCAGCAACAAGGAACAGGCAGCCTTTCATCAGTGCGTGGTTCATTATGTGCATCAATGCGGGGGTCAGCCCACACCAGGGGTGGGTCGTGGTGGAAACGGAGAGCCCAACCGCGAGCATGATGTAGCCCATTTGCGATACCGATGAATAAGCAAGCATTCTCTTCAGATTATACTGTGCTATCGCAAGCACCGACCCGATGATTATGGCGAGTGCCGCTACCCAGCAAAGGATATCGAATATAGGCAAGAGTTTGATGTATTCCAGCGTGAAGACCGAGAAGGAAACCCTTATAAATGCATAAGTGGAAACCTCGATGATAATACCGGAAAGCATCGCACTTATCTCGGAAGGTGCAAACGCGTGCGCATCCGGTAACCACGTATGAAGCGGGAAGAGCGCCATTTTTATGCTCAAACCAACGAGGAAGAAGACAAAAGCAGCCTGAACCACTCTGTTCCCATACAGTGGGGGCAATATGAGCGAGAGGTCATGCATGTTCAGCGAGCCCGTTACCGAATACAGAAAACCCGTACCGAGCAAGAAGAAACAAGCACCGATAGAACCCATAACGAGATAAGTGAAACTTGCTTTCAGCGCTATCCCTCCTCTCGACGCTATTAACGCATACGCGGCGAGCGAAAATATCTCGATGAACACATACATATTGAACATGTCCCCGGTGACAACTACGCCGCACAGACCAGTGACGAGGAGTTGAAAAATGGTATAAAAAGTGACAATTTTACGGGGCAGCTCGTGCTCTATGCTCCTCTTTGAATATGTTACGCATACCAAGCTCAAAAACAGAAGGATGACCAGTATATATGCGCTTAGCGCATCCACGACATACTCTATGCCCCAGGGCGGGCTCCATCCACCGAGCCAGTAATGTATGGTTCCTTTTGTAAGGACATGATGCAGGATAAAAAAAGACATGATGAATTGAACGAGAATGGTTGCAAAGGAGATGAAACAGCAAGATTTCTTGTTCCACCAGCCGGCAATCAAAATAGTGAATGAAGAAAGCAGCGATATTGCAACCACAAGCACCGGAAACTGTTCAACGGGGCTTAACACATCCACTATTTACCTCCTTCCTCTTTATATTCACGCTTAACGCTTAGCATCATAGCGACACTCAAAACTCTTTCTGTGCATTGGAAAGATATGAATAACAAGATATGTAAAGTTAACGCTTTTTTCCCGGCGGGGCACCGGTGGCACGCTTGTCATGCAATTCCACGTGATTCGTATTTGTATTTGCGCTTCGATTGAACCTGGAGATGGCAATCTATCATCGCCAAACTGCCTTTCAACAGAGGATACGTCTGTTTGAATTGGTTGAGCAACTGGGGAACGTTTCAGAAGCGTGTAGATGGGCAAAGAAGCGGATAGCGCAGTGGATATGGAAGGGACATTGCACAAGAAGATGCCTCGATTTGCCCGTGTTTATAGAAGCACCGCGCAGAAGACACACCGTCTTGACGGTGTGATGAATACGCCTCTATCACATCATATTAGTAAATAATAAAAAGAACGCTCATCCCCGCATTTCATCGTAATGCTAAAATAATCACTATATAAAAAACATGATAGAGTCAAGTATAGTCAATGGGGTGTTTCTCCCCAACAGAGAGAGTTGCCTTGAGTATTT
>QMVO01000030.1 GCA_003661125.1 Methanosarcinales archaeon | reverse complement strand
GGATACTATATTACGCCTATACCAATCTATTTATATATACTAATTTCTTTATTATAATACAAAACACAAAACCACTTGATATGAGGTGGAAACCGAAAGAAGGAAGGAGAACCCCGAATAGTGAAGTAGTAGAGCGAAAATATAGAAGAAATAGAGCGCTGCTATACGCCCGTTCTTTATCCAATAGAGCGAGTGGTGTAGAAGCGCTGAGGAGCGTTAGAATGAAAGAATTGTATGCTTATGTGGGAAGAAGTGTAGATGATATAGTGGGAGGTGTAGCATGAGAAGTGGTTAAAAAAACCATTGTAACCTTCTATTTAAACAAACAAGAGATGAGAACTGCGGAAAATGTAGTGGGAACACTCAAATCAATGGGTGCAATCAGTGAAGAAGCCTCAATGGGGCAAGTAGCAAAGCAAGTTTTCTTGGCTTTCATACAGGACATGCTGAGCGCAAAGAACAAGAAGAAAAAAGAGGAGGCGCGCGAATAAATGGGTGCGGAAGGCGTAAAAGTCTCAGCGGACTCAATATTGAAGCATTTAGCGAACGCGAAACTAAGCAAAGTAGGCAGACCGAGCGCCGAGGAGAAGCTAAACCGCGAATTAGAGGAGATGGAGAACGGTGGCGAGACCGAATCCGAGCGCTATGAAGTTCCAATAGAGGAGATTTTCTTACCGGGCGATATAGCGGAATATCAAGAACGATTAAAGGACATGAAGCCCGAGGATTTACGAGTCAAGCTAACAAAGTTAGCATTCGAGAACCGCGGCTTGAAGCGGTGGATAAAGAACGCGGTGCGACAGATAGCAGACGCGAGCAGTACCAAAGGCGGTAAGATAGTCTTACCACCGCTACCGCAGGGTGTTCCCGGGGAGTTAGGCATAGAAGACAGCAGTGCAGGCGTAACAAAAGTTTTGAAAGAGCTAATGCCTCAGATAACCCAATACAAATTAGTACGTGATATCTTAAGAGACAGTAGCGATGACGATAGCGGTAACAAGAATAATGGCATGGTCGAGATAGAATCACCCGATGGTACAAAAATGCGGTTACCTGCTGGGAGTTTTATCCCTGGTATGTTCAACCCGCTGATGGCTCAGCAGGGAGCGGACAAGAAAGAGGAGACAATAACAATAAAGTTAGGCGACAAGGAGCTAACAGGTCCCGCATCATCCGTAGGACTTTTATACCAAACTTTATTGAACCAAGGCGCGAACAGGGAATCAACCGTAAAGATACGGGGCGAAGACGGTGAGGAGCGCGAAGTACCAGCCTCAGCGTTAGGTGCAGTGCTGGACTTACAGAAGCTCATGATGAGCAACAAGAAGAACGAAGAGCAGATGATAACGATAACCGATGACAACGGTAAAGAAATAACAATGCCCGCCTCATTCTATCCCCAGTACCTGATGCAGCAGCAGCTCCGTGAACAGCTAAAACAAATAAAAGAATCGAGCAGTAGCAGACCAGTTACACATACCCAGACAGTACCCGACCAGACCTTAGCGAGTGTCCTTTCAGCGGTATCGGAGATGAAAGATACCATGCGACGTGTGAATGAAGTAATGAACCCACAGAAACTTAGCGAGTTAGCAGTACAGGGCTTGATGTCGAAAGTGGAAGAATTCGATCGTTTGCGCGCCATCTTTGGTAGCGGTAAAGAAGATGCGGAAGTACAGAAAGAGCGGATAAGACAGCAAACGGAACTCCAGCGAGCTAAGATACTGGAAGAGATGAAGCTTAAGCGTGAACAAGAGAAGACGAAACAGGTAGAAGCGGAAGCAAAAAAGTTTGAGATACTCGCATCACCGCCTCCAGTATCAGTACAGCAGCCAGTGCAGCCAGAGCCAGTGCAAGCGCCAGACCCACATGCTATATATAAGAAAGCGCGCGAACTCCATTCCGAACTTTTTGAAAAGCTTAATGCTAACGCATCGGAAGATAATGCCCAAGAGGGTGAAGAAAATGAAGGTATTGAAGAACAAATAGAAGAAACAGAAGAAGATTTAGAAGGAGGTGATGAACAACAAAATGAGTGAAGGTGACAAATGCGAGGTTTGCGCCTCAGAAACTTTTATTGCAAAATTTTGTAGTGCTTTGGGCGGTGGCGAGGAGTGCCGTAGGCTAACCAAGAAGGCAGCGGATGGTGAAATGACACAGGAAGAGTATTTTAACGTGATGATACAGCGGTACGGCAGGGACGCAGTAGCAAAAGCATTTGATAAAGCGATGGTTAAAGACAAGCTCGAAACAGTCATCGAACCGAAACCGCCAGCGGAAACTAAGCCGCCTGAACCCAAGCCGCCATCTGAGCCAGAGACAGCACCCAAGAAAACTGTTAAGACTGAACGGCTAACAGAAACCGAGAAATTCGCAAAAGGTGTAGCGAGCGCTAAGGAGCAACAAGAGATTGAGAAACTATTGAAACAGGGCGTACCCAAATTCAAAACCTCGATACCGGGTGCGTGCCTACCATGTATAGGTGAGCCTGCAAGTGCTATACTATCGGTAGTTGCACTATGGTATACAGGCGAAGACAAGAAGAAGATACAGAACTTAGTGAAACAGATGCGTAACTCTGAGATATATGTTGAAGACGCAATAAAAGAGGTACTGAAGCTGGACGGCGGGCAGGACTGCTACAACGAGGTTTTGAAGGAGCTTAACCGTGTTACCGAACTTGCAGTTGATAGTGCACTGAAAGAGAAGCCTGAATTAGCGAAAAGCAAAAAAGAATGACCAGCGTGCCGTTAGTGACTCTTTCAGGCGACCGTGCAGTAATAATGGCAAATGATGGTCCACTTGTCACCTTTGTTGACAAGTGGAACTCGCATGGTTATATCGCATCCTTAATCGAGAAAGAATCAGAAGACGGAAGCGGCTATGTCTACGCGATAGGCAAAGTAGTATATGATTTAGCGAAAGTACCTCTGGAGAAAGTCCAGGAAATAGCGACAAAGATAGCGAACGGCGAATTTTCATGCCCAGTTTGCAGACGATTAGCAACCCAAGCGGATAGTAGCAACCATCGTGAAGTAGAAAAACATGAAGAAGCGGCAGTAGAAGCGAGCAGTGTACCCGAAGAGCCTGAGAAAGAACAACCCGAAGAACCTGACGAATCAGAAGAACGAGAACGCGCACGTGCACGTGCTGTTAAGGAGATTGTACACATGCTTGATGATATTCTTCTTATGCGCGCGGTACTTGCGAAATAACGGAAATTAGGGTGGTATAGTATATGGTATATTATCTGAAAAGCCTTAGATAATAATATAGTGGTTAGGATGTGATGAGACAGATGATAAAGCTAAAATCCTTCTCGGTGGAGAATGAGGAGATAGTTTTTGAAGATGAGAGAGGGATAGAGCACAGACTATCGTTTGATGATGTGGACAGTTTAGTTAAGAAACTACAGGAACTTGGCTATATAGATGTCGAGTCGTCTCTGAAGTTCACGAGGAAATGGATTGTTAGTGCGAAAAGTATATAAACTTAGAATACTTTTACATACTTATGCCCTCATGGCAGTTCCACGCCGCTCGGATGAAAACAAAAGATGAAGATGCCAAGCGTATCTTAGAGCTGTTAGATGGCACTTTGTTCCCATTACATAAAAAGTGGCGTAAACTCACACATAGGCTCGACCGTGCACCTGAACTCGCATTGATACTGTCACTCTACGCTGAAAAGGCTACATATTTCGATATTCTATGTGACATTGTTAACCACATAGAAGACGATGAAGTCTATAACAAACTTATCTATTTGAAGAAGCTTCAACACTCGCAAGAATAGCGCGTGTGGTGCAAGAAAATACATGTGCATATGTAAGACTATTACCGTGCATGAAAAATTGCACCAGTGTTGAAATATGATGGGTGTTATACTCCCCCGACACTCCGCCGCCCGGTTGAGTCAGGAGGTGATACCTTATAGAGGGGATGAGGTGGACGTCTACGGGTCGAGGGAGCTTTTTGCCTCTAACAAATTTGGAGGCGGAAATAAAGACATGAAGAACAACAAGTAGTTAGCTCTTATCATAGCTGTCATCTTCTCACTACGTTTACTCCTATGGAAAATCCGCTTTCCTGACGACCAGCTCGCCGTTTTTATTCGTCGCATATATTATGGTGTCGCCTACCCTTGCGATAATCAGTGCTTCGTCCGGTGCGAGCTTTTCGCAGATTAGTTTTCCGGTCATCCCTTTTTCTCTATCCTCACACTACGATACCATCCATTCGGGAACTGCACATTCTTACCTTCCACTTTTGCATCAGGATTAGCCTTTGCGAGCCGTTCAACTGCTGCCTGGAACTCTTGTTCGCTACCACCAAACGGTATTGCTATTGCTGTGTTCGGCAGTGCCAGCGTACCTTCACTTTCGCCTTTTGCACGCTTCTCCAACTGCTCTTCAACCGCTTTTCGTCGCGCTTCGTAAAACTCCTCACGTGCTTTTCTTAGATTCTCTCGCGCTTTCTTTACTTCCTCAGGCTCTTCACCCAAGAACCAGAAATCAAAAAACGGGTCGAGTAAGAAGTCATCAAAGATGCTCACTGCTTCGTATCACCTCCCGTTTTTTTGACTCTAATAACCTTGCATTGTGCACTGTTTCTGCAAGTTTTTTGTTTTGTTCAATCACTTGAAGTATTTTTGTCCCGCACCAACGGTTTCCTTGGAAATGGAATATATGCTTCTCATAGTCTTCTTCCGTTTCAAACTCTATGCCACAGACGCCACATCCTACCATGTTTATCACTTCCTTTCGCTATTCATGTGGGCACTCTTCGCCCGCTTCTTTTCTACGCCCGTAACTCTTACCTTCTCGTGTCCTTCTATACGAATCGCGGTATGGACCGCTGCCATCCCTCTTACGAGGCTCACTATATCCTATTCTAATCACCTCCTAACACTTGGATTATCACCCTTAGCCCATGTATATCTTCATACATTATCTTATTTAAAAACTTATATTATGGTATTCTTATCGGTGCATGCACTAACGGTCCATAATATCCTTTTGCTTTGTAATGGGCTAATATTTCAGATGCGGACAAAGCCCTGTTGTAGATGCGGACTTCATCGATGGTGCCGTTGAAAGCATATCCATCACTCCTTTTCCCTATTAGTAAATCCGACCCTGTGCCATATCCTAATTGATCCTCTGCTGATAAACTTTGAGCAACACCATTAAAGTATATATTGAAAATACCATTATCATAAGTTCCAACAATATGATACCATTTACCGGTTTCAATAGCGGTTGTTGTTTCTCTTTGAGTGCTATCTTGCCAATCAGTAGTATTACATCGGCTTAAAGTTATCTTTCCATTTTTAACTGTCAATTGATAACCAGATGAAGATGCAATACCATGAATCACTATTCTCTGAAACAAACCATTAAAAGAGCTCGCTTTCACCCACGCCTCAACCGTAATTGCATCAGTAATATCCAGAGAAGAATCATTTCCGCAATCCAGATATGCATTCGTACCATTATAATAACCCGCACCACCAAACTTTCCTCTTACCGGTACGACATTATGATTCGTAATAGTATGTTTATTGCGTGAAAAATCTTTAAATGTGCCCGCGCCCGGGTCGTATTTGCAGTATAAGACCAAACCTGTACTTCGTTTTATTAACATTTTTCTTCTACTACTTCTTCTCTTCTCAATGTACTAACTCCCCTAATTCGTTTATCCGCTCAAATGGATACTCCCAATCGGGTTCCCATACATCAACTGCGCGCCACGATTCTTCAGGTTCCGCATATATTTCATATGTGCCATCAGTTGTAGCCGTGAATGGGAATGTTATTTCTTTTGTCTCCTTTGGCTCAAGAGTTATCTCCTGTTCTCTATCGTCTATTCCTTTTATTCCATACCTCACTCTTTGCGTGACATCAGTATCACCAATATTCATGAATGTTACTTTACATACTACCTCCTCACCTGTATACACACTTGGAACCTCTACATCAACAGCAACAATAAAAGGTACTGCTACACCATCTATTTCAAGGTTTGCACCTATTGGAACACTATCAAATTTTATGTATGCCATCACTCCCTTTACACCTTCCCGTCCGTACGATACACATACGGTATGCTTCGTGACGCGCCCTCTGTTGCTGTGGACTTGAGTGTCACCTTATAATCTTTATTCTTCTGTTTGAAATATATAGTTATCGCATCGGTCCCGGTATCGAAATCATCGGGATAGATTTTAAGCGAAATTTGCCGATAGTTCGTACCATCTATCTTCTCGTATTCACGTACCTCCACCGGCTGCGTGAGCGCACTCACATCGAGCGAGATATGTATATCCTGCGTGGCAGCACTGAACTCCAGCACATCATGCTCGTTTGTATCATCAGGGTGCGTGTATGATCCCGCTACCGGTACGGACTTTATGGTGTTACCGCCATGTCCAAGTACTAACCATCCATTACGGCATACAACAGGGCGAGGGTCCGAGCCACCGGTGAAAGTGTAAGGTTCGGTAGCGATACCGAACCCGTTATCTATATTTGAATGGTCATCGTAATAGTTCTCATAAATGATAGCGTCAGTAGATGAATTATGGATTTGTTCGTTATTGGAGATGAAATTGTTGTGGTATATGAACGGGTGGTGTGCATCACTAACAACATAGACACCCTGTTCGGATGCATTAGAAATCTGACAATCATGAAGCTTAAAACTTTCTGAAGGCCAAATCTTAACTCCGATATTGGAAGAGGAAAATTTACAATTAAAAACTTCATTGTAGTTACCTGCGATAAAAAACCCCCACGGAATACTATCTATTTCACAATCTTTAATAGTATACGAATCACCATACACATAGGCTCCCAACCACATACCCTCAAAATAGCAATATTCAATATGGTTTCTGTTACCCAAAGCTACAAGATTCCCGCCGGTAAATGTTGATTTCAAGAATAAGCGATGTAATACATTTGAATCCGAAAGAACTCTGACAGCAGGCTCCCCACCACCATCAATAATCACACCCTTCCACGATTCACCAATGAGTGCGAGCGAGGACTTGCTTGACGGTATGGTGACATTTTCATAATATGTACCATCTCTAACATATATTTTTGCCCAGCTTTCCGCGACATCCACCGCATGTTGTATAGTCTTAAAAGCGGTCTCCCACCGTAGCCCGTTATTGGCATCATTACCGTTCGTGCCATCCACATAATATGTTGTCCAGCCCTCTTTCGCTACGTTCTGCCGTGATATTACACTGTCTATCTCAAGCTCAGTATGTTCTGGGATGCGAACCACCTCCTATTTGTGTTCATTTTAATCGCCCTTCCGCTACCACTCCATTTTTCTTTAGCTCATTTAATACGAATTGTTCAGCATCATCGCGTCTTAAGTCGCTTTCCCATATAAAGATAGGCTTCCATCCATACTTCTTATAATATCTTTTGCGGTATGGTAATGTTCTACTCTCTTTAATTTTAAAGTTAAGTATCGGTGAATGCCAATAATCACCCATTATCTCTACACATATCTTTCTACCGTTTGCTTCAATAAAGTCGGGATTTAAGGGCTTCTTTTTACCTATCCATAAAGAACCATCGCCAACATAGTGAAGAGGAATATTATACTTCTTACAAATTTCTTCAAAAACGAGTTCGGGTTCGGTATGCTGTGTAGGGAATACCTGCTTCATTCTCGCTTTTTTTATCTTTTGTTTGACTTTTGGCATATTCATTCTTTCTTTCTTTGATTTTGAAGGGATATTATACTTTCTCATTCTTTGTATGATTGTCATCGAACCACAATGGTATAACTTTGCTATTTCTTTTATTAACAGTCCTTTATTCCAATATAAGTCATATAGCTCTTCCTTACTGATGTGATATACAATCTTGCTTGCAGACATTTTCTCCCTTGCTTCTTTGGTATGCCCAACATCTTGTGTTGGTGACCTCCATTTTCCTGTTTTTACGCGTATCTTCTGCGCTTCGGAGACAGTGCGTGTGGGGATGCCGAATTTTTTCATCTTTCGTCGAATTGTGTTATGTGTTGTATTATATATTCTGGCTATTTCTACTGTTGATAATCCTTCTTTGTGATATAAGCGCTCTAAATCCCTTTTATCTATTTTCACTTCACCCACACGGCGAGGTAGCTTATTTTTGTGTATATGCCAGACGCGTTGATTTCTATGCCATGCCGCGCTTGGAGTCCTACCCAACTCCCGTGCTACTTCTATCAGGGTATGTCCACTCTTAAGCATTTCAATTGCTTTTTGATCTTCTTCTCTTGTCCATTTTGCAGTATATTGGTTACCCATTTTCACTCATAAACGAGGGCTAAACATGATATCAATCTGGATATTTTTCCCCGCTGACTTACTACCGCCTGCTGAAA
This sequence comes from Methanosarcinales archaeon, assembly GCA_003661125.1. Classification (GTDB taxonomy): domain Archaea; phylum Halobacteriota; class Syntropharchaeia; order Alkanophagales; family Methanospirareceae; genus QMVO01. Next base: position 2,771 of record QMVO01000030.1, on the reverse strand, counting down.
CCATCAAACCCAAGTGCAATGTGTAGTACCCCTCTGCTGTTGGCGGGTCATCATCCTCGTATAGGATACACAGATTTGAGGACTGAAGATACCACTGACCCGAACCCGCTATGCGTTTACCTGAAGTAGCAACATCAAGATTGATGAAGTCCCTGAACGAGTCTACATCAAGGTCAGAATTAGCATGTGTACTACTCTTCCAGAGCCACAGCGTATATAGTCTCGCCTCTTCCGCCTGTATATTCACACCTCTTATCGTGATTTTGTTTGTTGGCAGCCCGGGTATATCCTCATATTCTATCTGATTGAGCCCTATTGCTCCTGTAAAGTGTACATCCTTGTCCGTTGATATTGTCATTATCCGTTCCGCTCTGTCTATGTTTATTATACCTGGGCTGTAATCCATCTCACCCTTCACCCCCTTCCTCTTCAGGTATCACGCCCATCTCTACCAGCTCCCAATCTTCAGGGATGCCTGGCACCGCAGTCACCTTGTAATGTATAGGACCGTCTCTGGCTCTTATTCGCACGAGCTCTACAAACACATAATCTTCATATTTGAAGTTCGTATATGCGCCCTGAGCGAGCGGTATCTCCGCAGACCAGTCATCACCATTAAATATTCGCGCGACTAATGTACCTGTGAATGCCGCACCTGCCGTATTCTCAAGTAAAACTCCCCGCGCGCGCTTACCGAGCCCTTGGGCTCGGTCGTTCATAATAGCTATCTCTACTTCCTTTCCTGTGTCCAGATCGCCCTCCTTATAGAAGGGCAGGCTACGTATCGGCAGACGGTTCAGTATCATGCTACAACACTATCTTTATTCGGGTCCCAATCCGCTCCTTATCCGTTTCCAAATATCCTCGTTCTCCTCGCGCGCTATTGCACCGAACATCACTTCTATATACTTCGTTATACGGAACTCACTGTATGTGAATCGCATATCATAGCCGTTGATGTTCTTGTTTGTGGTCAGTGATAGCTTAATCGAATCTTTCGCGATTATCCATAGCGATATGTCAACTGCTGCACCTGCTGCTGCCCATGCACGCATACTGTGGAAACTGCGTTCATCAACATTGATGTTCAGTGCAGTAGTATATGTTCCATCACTTGGTCTTTCCAGCGCTACTGATTCGAGCACCAGCATCTTACCTACTGGCGAGAATATGCTACTGACATCCGCACCATCTGTTGTCAAATCGCCATGCCAGCTCACGGTCGCTGTCTTTGTCCTCTTGAATACGCGCTTGAGCATCGTATCCATAGGCAGTGGTAGCGAACCCTCATCCACTAACCGTTCCAGATCGAACTCGGTTGCGATCGCTTTCTCTTCGTCTGTTAGCGGCATCTTATAGAGTATCTTATCCGCAACTGTTGGTGTGAACAGCCAGTAGCCATAGCGATACCAATAGTTCGTGATAGCGCCTCCCGAATTATAGAGGTTCAAATAGAACAATGTTTTACAATGTAGATCGTATTTTGCTGTATAGTCCATGTTCATCGAGTTACTTTCCTCGATGCTTCTCGTGTCCTGACGTATCCGTGCGGTAACATTTTCATTTGGCTGCAATGTAATATCCTGCACTCTTAGCATCCTGTTCCGTAGCTCTCTATCTTTAATCTCCGCGACTGTATTCGCACCGGCGTTCAAACTCTCAACTTCGCATTCGGTAATGTAACACGGTAAGTACCGCGCATTATCCAGTGTAAAAGCCATTTTTATATCTTCACCTCCTTAGCTTCTATCGGTTCTCGCACGCCCGCGCCCGCGATGCTGTGAATTGTCGCCTCTGTGCTGTGCACCTACGATACCGGTTGTGTAACAACTTCCATCTCTTCGACGAGCACGAGATCCGAGTCCTGTATTCTCACTCATAATTAAAAATATCTTATTAGTTATATATAAAAGATGCCCATTCAATAGCGAGACCGGGCACTAACACAATAAAACCTCCACTTCGCATTCTCCTGCGTCGTCTCCTGTATCGCCAGTATGCAACAACTATCAATATCGCTATACCGGTCACACATACTGGTCTGGCTACTGGTAGCTTTCGCTTATGTCGACTCAAAATGAAGTCAACAGTTGTTGTCTGGTTCTCTAAAATCTGTGCCGTTGTTGAATTAGGATAATAGCCAGTTTTTGATGCGGTTACTGTATAGTTTCCTATCGCCAAGGTTATTGTGTATCCTCCAGTGCTGTTGGTTGTATTGGAATAACCATCAGCAGTTACTATTGCTCCTTCTATTGGTGTATCTGTTATATCTATTACTGTACCTGTGATGATTCCAAACAATCCTGCCTGATAAAGTTCTTGTATTTCTTCTGGAGTTAGTCCTCTTTTATAGATATAGCCTTCATCTATACTTCCACTAAAAGGGTTTGGCCACTCAGTAGTAGATTTGCCAAAAAAAAGGGGATCGGAATTTGAGACAAGCGACCCGCTATAAGGCTTAGATTTTTCTAAGTTTCCATCAATATAAAGTGCCTTTGTAGAACCATTAAAAACACCAGCTACATGATGCCACTCTCCGTTATTAATAGATTGATCAGATTGATAATCATCCCAAGTGTTACCAACCTTGGTTGTAAATTGAAGCTTACCATCATGAATGCATAGACCATATCCTCCTATATTATCAAAGCCGTATTTTGCTATCATCCATCCTTGATCATTCTGAGTTGTTTTTATCCACATCGCGATTGTTATTGCATTAGTGATGTTAAGAGAAGTATCATTTCCACAATCTACATAATTATTATCTC
>QMVO01000029.1 GCA_003661125.1 Methanosarcinales archaeon | reverse complement strand
TGATGAAAGGTGAGGCAATTACTTCTTCCATAATTCAAACATGTATGACTTTTTTATCTAAGGATTTTCGTTTGATTTGAAAGAATAAAATGAAGAAAGTCATACTTTATGTACAATAAAAAATAAAAAGAAAAAAATAGGAAAGCATTTATAAAGGGTAGGTACAAGTGATATAAACAAGAATGCTTGAGGATTTAATAGAACGGAGAGCGGAAGTAATAAAAAGAGCAGAGGAATATAAGAGAAGAAGGGCTGAGTTAAATTCAGAAGCGAGCAAATGGTCAGAGTTAAGGGACGAGCTAAATGGGCGAATAAAAGAGGCGGTAGAGCGAGCAAAGGGTTTTAAGAAGCAAAGAGAGGTGTATGAGAAGCTAATAGAGGAGAAGAAGGCAAAGCGCGGTGAGTTGAATAGAAAAGCATCTACGTATTACTCGATGGTGGAGAAGTTGCGGAAGGAGAATGACTTAAAGAGCATAGAAGTCTTTGAAGGGCTTAGGAGAAGAATAGATGAATTAGAGTTAAAACAGCAGGTAGAAGTACTTAGCAAAGATAAAGAGAAGAAGTTAGTAGCGAAGATAACAGAGCTGAGGAGGGAGTTCGATGGAATGCAAAAGGAATTGGAGAAGGACAAAAAGTTGAAGGAATTGCTGAGGAAGGCGCAGCGATACCGGAGAGAAGCGGATAAATATCATGAAGAGGTGATAAGATACGTAAAACTTTCTCATGAATGCCATGATAAGATGGTGGAATGGTTTAAAGAAGCTGATAGAGTGAGAGAGAAAGCTGATGAGGCGCACAGGCTTTTTATAGAGGCGCAGGAGGAAGCTGATGAGGCGCACAGGCTTTTCAGAAGGTATCTTCGAGACATAAAAGACTTTAATCGTGTAATAAACGGGCTGAGGAGGAAGATAAGGGAAGATTTTGGATTCAGAGAGAGAGTGGAAGCAAGAAAGAGAGCTAAGAGCATTTATGAAAGGTTCAGAGAAGGGCAAAAACTGAGTACCGAAGATTTGTTACGACTTCAAAAATCAGAGATGATGTTAAAATAGAGGTTTAGCGGTTTGGTGGACTTTTTCTTGCGAACTCCTCTACGAATCTCATCGCTACTCGAAAAAATGGCAATAAGTTTTCAGGCAATCTACGTGTTGTGGCTCAGGGAAATGAAGGGGATGTGGAGGGCAAAGAGCAGGGTTGTTGGTGCGTTAGGAATGCCTGTTTTCTTCCTTGCATTTCTTGGATTAGGTTTTGGGCATGCATCCATACCTGGAATACCGGAGGATATGGATTATATCGAGTTTCTCGCTCCCGGGATAATAGGAATGACCATGCTTTTCAGTTCGATGTTCGCAGGCATTTCTGTTCTCTGGGATAAAGAATTTGGATTTCTGAAGGAGGTGATGGTGGCACCGGTATCGAGACTTTCTATCGTCTTAGGAAGGATAGCAGGAGGTAGTACCGTTTCCGTAATGCAGGGTATTTTAATCTTAGCGTTAAGCACGTTACTGGGCTTTAAAATCACACGCGTGATACCCGTTATCCTCGCGCTAATGTTCATGTGCTTGATTTCGTTTACATTTATCGGGTTGGGTTTGATCTTCGCTTCGCGGATGCGCGACATGCAAGGTTTTTCATTGATAGTAAACTTCGTTATGTTCCCCATTTTTTTACTCTCCGGTGCTTTGTTCCCGGTAGAGGCATTGCCTTCCTGGCTTACCCCTGTTTGTTATGCTAATCCGTTAACGTATGGCGTGGATGGCTTAAGAGGTGCTTTGCTCGGAGCAGGAGCTTCAGAATTTTCTATATTGCTCGATTTTTTTGTGGCTTCCGCATTTTCTATTGGAATGGTGTGCGTAGGTTCTTATTTATTTGAGAGCACGGAGGTGGAAAGGTGAATTGTCACGTTATCGCTGCGAGCAAGTTTTTCACCACTCTGCACTGATTTGATATAAGCCTGAATTTTAAAGTTTCCACAAAAAGGTTGCTCTTTTCGATTCCATACGTTAAAGGCATAACTTGATCTTCCCCCAGGACCCATGTCTATCTCTATTAATCGTTCAGCGGGCAATTTCCAGTATTTAGTTCCCTCCGTTGGGTAAACTATTTCTACACCAACACTGTAAGCGTTTCGATAGATAATCTCTTCGCCTTTATTCTGGACGATGACGCCGAGTGTGACGGATTCGCCAGGGTTGATTGTAACGGCTCTATCGCTTAATAAAGATGGTTTCGGGTTCTCAACTCTGATATCAATGATTTGCAAATCAAACGCTGATGTCTTCCCGAAATATCCAGAAAGCGCAATTACAGCAGCCAATAGTAGCAATATTACTAATGCAATTTCTATTGCGATTTGGGGTTTCATTTTTACTTCTTTACACTATATCTGATGGTATGTTAAGTCTATAAAAAATTCCATGAATTTTGACAATAACACGTTCATGCTGTGCTGAGTAAGATGCTTGAAGAGCATATAATTTCATTTATATACATACATTATCCCTATATACGTAAATTATCGAAAAATTTATATAGCCTTTTATTTTTCTCCTTATTGGAGGCAAAAATAAAATGGAAAAAATAAAGGCGGTAGTGATAGTGGCAATAGTGGTATCGGCGATAGCGACAATAGGAGTAGCGGTAGTTTTAATGCCCGCGCAATGCTCATCCGCAGAACTTTCGGGCAAACTGACAATCGCAGGTTCTACAACCGTGCTGCCAATAAATCAGGAATGCGCGCGACTCCTCATGAAAAAGAACCCTGCGCTGAGAATATCTGTATCCGGCGGCGGGTCAGGTCATGGCGTAAAATCGGTGGGCGCAGGTGAGATAGACATCGGTGCGGCATCGCGCGATGTGAAACCAACGGAAATGGAGAGGTATCCTGATTTGAAACCAGTAGCGATAGGCAAAGATAGCGTGGCTATCGTGGTGCATCCCTCCAATGGGGTAAGCGAACTGACGCTGGAACAGGCGTCGAAGATATTCGCAGGCGAGGTAACGAACTGGAAGGAATTAGGGGGAGCGGATGAAGCGATCCGAGTGATAACGCGCGAAGAGGGTTCCGGGACGAGAGAAGTATTCGAGAAGTTCGTGATGAAGCCCTCGGAAAGGGAAATAACAGGAAAAGCATCGGTAAAGCCCTCGAATGGAGAAGTACGAGCAACGGTAAGCGAAGACAAAAACAGCATCGGGTATCTTTCCCTTGGATACGTTGATCCTTCTGTGAAAGCAGTTAAGATAGATGGAGTAGAGGCAACGGTGGAGAACGTCCTCGTGAATAAATATCCAATCGTGAGGACGCTATACCTGATAACAAAAGGAGAACCGAGTAATTTAGAGAAAGCGTTCATAGATTTCGTGCTGAGTGAAGAAGGGCAGAAGGTAGTGGAAGACATGGGCTACATAAAATTAGCGGCTACTACACCAGAAGTAACGCCGGAGATAACGCCTACTGCAACACCAACACCGACACCAACACCAGAAGTACCAGGATTCCGGATGCTATTAGCCATTACAGGTCTATTAGCGGTAGCTTATGCAGCGCTCAGAAGGAGGAAGTGAAGACGAAAACATGAAAATAGTGCACATCTCGGACATTCATGTGGCGGAACCGCACTTCCTGCCCGATTTGGCGGAGAAAGTGATAGAAAGGATAAACGAGATAGAGCCGGAAATCGTGGTCGTTACCGGTGATTTAACAGAGAACGGCTATCCTTTTGAGTTTGAGCGTGCTGAAAGCTATATCGAGAGGATAGAGTGTGAGAAAAAAGTAGTAATTCCAGGGAACCATGATGCGAGGAATGTAGGCGACCTGTGTTTTGAGGAGATTTTCGGTCCCAGATCGAAAGTAGAGCGATACGGGGGAATAACAATTGTGGGTGTGGATTCTACACAACCGGACCTCGATGATGGACACGTGGGCAGAGAGAAATATGGATGGATAGAGAAGTGCCTGGATACCAGCGATTTTAAGGTGGTGGCTCTCCACCACCATTTAATTTCGGTGCCAAAAACAGGACGCGAAAGAAATATCCCGATGGATGCGGGAGACGTTCTCGAATTGCTCATAAGATGTGGGACCGACCTCGTACTATGCGGGCATAAGCATGTACCGTGGATATGGAACTTGAATGGAATGATAATAACAAATGCCGGGACTGCATGCACGAACCGTGTGAAATGGAATATTCTTCAATCGTTTAACTTAATCGAAATAGACGATGAGGAAAAGGAAAATGGAACAATCAGGATATACCGGATGTATTCAAGAGGGGGACAGGAACTGGTGTTAGAGAAAAGGATAGAGAAAGCAAAGAGATGAGCACTTTAGAGCATGTTCGTGGTTTAAAATTAAAATTTGGAAGGCTGGACCTTGCGAAGGAAGGAATAATAGAAAAGCTATTGTTCATCGCAGCGCTCTCTTCCATACTTCTCGTATTTTTTATTATCGCATTCATGTTAAAGGAGAGCATTCCAGCATTGGCGCTGGGCTGGAATTTTATCTTTGGGATGACCTGGTGTCCAGGACATGAACAGTTCGGCATTTTTCCCATCATTGTGAGTACATTCGTGGTTGGAACAGGTGCGTTAGCTATTGCCGCGGCTATTGGCATACCAACAGCCATTTTCCTGGCTGAATTTTCACCGCGATGGCTTCGTAACATCATTAAACCGTGTGTAGAGATGCTAGTCGGGATTCCTTCGATAGTGCTTGGATTTTTCGGGTTAATGGTGCTTGTACCGTTTATAAGGGACTCATTAGGCGGTTATGGAGAGTGTATATTAGCAGGCTGGATAATTCTTGCAATAATGACTTTGCCGCATGTGATCAGCATATCTGAGGATTCTATCAGAGCTGTTCCAGAGGGATATAAGGAGGCATCGCTTGCTCTCGGTGCTACACAGTTACAGACCATCAGAAGGGTATTATTGCCAAATGCTCGCTCTGGTATTTTAGCATCTTTGATTTTGGGTATGGGAAACGCAATAGGAGAAACGATGGCGGTTTTGATGGTCATTGGTAATCCTGAAATACCCTGGATTCCTTCTTCGATCCTGGAGCCGGTTCGCGTGCTTACATCCACGATCGTGCTCGAATATTCATATATGGAGTGGGGTTCTATGCATCAGCACGCGCTGTTCGCTATCGGAGTTGTTCTGTTTGTGATCGTTGCAATTTTCAATTTAGTAACCACTGTGGCAATAAAAGGGAGATTTGGCGCTACCGCTGCAATAAAAGGGGTGATTGGTGGGAGATAGATGAAGGAAACGGTAATAAAAATAAGTCTGTGCATGGTAGCTTTAATTTCCGTAGCAGTATTGTTCGCAGTAGTGGGATACATATTTTTGAAAGGTATCCAGGTCATAAGCCTCGATTTCTTGTTGAAACCGCCAAATTATACAGCTCTTGAGAAGGGAGGGATATTTCCGCATATAATCGGGTCATTATGCCTTCTTGCTGTTTGTCTGCTCTTTGCCGTTCCTCTTGGTATAGCATCGGGGATATATCTTGCGGAATACGCCACGGAGAATATATTAACAAAAAGCGTCAGGTTTTTTGTGGAATGCTTAGCCGGGATACCATCAATAGTGATAGGCTTGTTCGGGCTTATATTTCTCGTTTATTATCTTGGTTTTGGTCCTTGCATGTTATCAGGTGGGTTAGCTCTTGGATTCATGATTCTCCCATGGACGGTCAGAGCGAGTGAGGAAGCGCTAAAAGCGGTTCCTCGGTCTTACCGCGAAGCTTCTCTTGCTTTAGGTGTTTCTAAGTGGCAAACCATACGAGGTGTGGTGTTGAAAAGCGCTTATCCCGGTATAATAACCGGGATACTGCTTGGTGCTGGGAAGGCGATCGGTGAAGCTGCGGTTATCCTTCTAACAATCGGTGGTCTTGTGACTTATCTACCACATTCATTGCTGGATGATGTTGGTGCTTTACCGGTTTACATCTATACGATACTGACGGTGGTTCCAGCCTCCCGGGATGTGGCGGAATCTCACGCATTTGGCGCTTCTCTCGTGTTAATCATGATGTTCTTGATGATAAGCGTGTTCGCTCTGTTCCTTCGGAACAGGTATATTAAGCGCATGAGCGGATCCAGGGGGTGAAGAAAGGAAAAATGAGTAAGATAGAGACCAGGGGTTTGAATGTTTATTACGGTGGTGGAACGGTGCATGCGTTAAAAGAAGTGAATATAAAAATAGAAGCGAACAAAATAACTGCGTTGATAGGACCTTCAGGCTGCGGGAAGACGACTTTTTTAAGGGCACTGAACAGGATGAATGAACTTAACGGCGCGCATACGAAAGGCAAGGTTCTTATGGACGGCGCTGATATATACAATGGAAAAGTGGACGTCATTCAGTTGAGGAAGCGCATAGGGATGGTATTTCAGCAGCCAAATCCGTTCCCAATGAGTATTTATGATAATGTGGCTTACGGTCCGAAGATTCATGGCGTGCGGAACAGAAAGCTGGATAGAATAGTAGAGGAAAGTTTGAAGAAAGCGGCATTGTGGGAAGAAGTGAAAGCCCGGCTGGAAGAAAGCGCATTGAAGTTCTCCGGCGGGCAGCAACAGAGGTTGTGTATAGCGAGGGCATTGGCAGTGAATCCAGACGTAATCCTCTTCGACGAGCCATGTTCGGCACTGGACCCAGTATCAACTGCGCGAATAGAAGCGTTGTTGCGGGAATTGAAAAAGGACTATACAATTGTTATCGTGACGCATAACATGCAGCAGGCAGCACGTGTATCAGATTTTACTGCGTTCTTCCTGATGGGCGAGCTGATAGAATATAGTGAGACAACGCGAATCTTTGAGCGCCCGAAGGATAAAAGAACGGAGGATTATATTACCGGAAGGTTTGGCTAAATGGCGGTAAGAAAAGAATATATAGAGGATTTGGAAAAGCTCATGGGAGATGTGCTGAGGATGGGCGAGCTGGCGAAGGGATCTGCGAAAAATAGCATCAAAGCTCTTGTCCAGCGAGATACGGAATTGGCATCGAGGATAATCAGAGATAACGGCACGATAGACGAACTGGAATTTGATATAGAGAACAGGTGTATGAGACTGTTAGCGTTGCAACAGCCCATGGCAGCAGACCTCAGAACAATAGGAACGTGCATGAAGATAATAACGGATTTCGACAGGATAAGCGACCTTGCAGGTGACATTGCGGAGATTGTCCGGCGGATAGCGGATGAACCGTTTGCAAAACCGCTGATTGACGTACCGAGGATGTCGGAGATTTCGCAGGGCATGATTTCTGATTGTCTCAAAGCGTTTTCGACAGGAGATATAAAACTACTGGAGGATTTCTCGGAACGAGACGATGTAATAGATGCGCTATTTGACCAGGTCAGGCGAGAATTGATGATGATAATGATAGAAAATCCGAGATGTATTGCAAATGCAAGCCATCTGTTGTTCGTGGCGCTGCATTTAGAGCGAATTGGCGACCATGCGTGTAATATCGCCTCCCGGATTATATACATGGTTACTGGGGAGAAGAGGAAGTTGGAGTGAGGAAATGGAAGCAAGAAAGGTTCAAATAACCGGGAAATCGACGTATATGATTACATTACCGAAGAAATGGGCGGTTGATGTCGGGCTGCAGCCCGGTTCACTGGTGTCAATCACGCACCGCGATGATGGGTCATTGCTGCTCACACCGGCTAAGACTCAACCCTTTATCAGTCGTAAGACACTGAAAATCGACAGCGATATCTGTGAACTCAAAATGGATATTATAGGTGCTTATGTGATGGGACACCAGGTCATAGAGCTTAATGCAAGAAGGATAACACCGGAGATAAGGAAAGAGGTGAAAGAGCTATGCAAAAATCTCATCGGTAGTGAGATAGTAGAAGAAACGAGAAGTAAAATGGTAATCTACGACATCCTGAACCCCGGTGAATTTACGATTGAAAAAGGACTTAAGCGGATATATGCACTCGTATCTGGAATGCTTAAAGACCTGATAGATGTTTTCGACGCGAGAATAAAGGAGGAGATGCTGAGTGAGATTGTGGGAAGGGATGAAGAGGTGGATAGGGTTTACCTATTAATCTTGAAACTGTTCCTCAGGAGATTAAAAGAGGGATGGGTGTCGAAAGAAGACCAGTTGAGCCTCGTAGAGGCTTTTCATTTCCGTCTTGCTGCGGATAATCTCGAACGAATCGGCGACCATACGGTAAAGATTGCAAATACGCTCCGATCTATTGACTTTGATAAGGATGTGCCGAAGGATATAATAGGCAGGCTCGTGGAGGTAGGGAAGGATTTGCTGGATAGTATTGAGCAAGGCGTCATTTCACTCCGAAGTACGGATACAAAACTTGCGAGCAGGGTATTGAGGGAGAATGCACGGATAAAGTGGAAGGTATTGGAAATCCGCCGATTGACGATTGCCACGCCAAATGCGCTACCTCTCGGAATCATAACCGATAGTATAAGCAGGATTGGAGACTATACGGAGAACATTGCGGAACTTGCAATAGATTTACGCCAATTATAGGGTTTTCAGACAGTCTGTGCTGAAAAGAAAGCCCTTCATCAAGAAACAGATCAAGGAAAGATATGGAGTGTAAAGCTCAGAGATTACGGTAGTTTCAACGACCTCCCCGCATTTTTCATAAAAGGAGAACAATGAAAAAGAAGAAAATTAAAATTGTAAAATTAAAAAGATGAACAGCATTAGCACTGCCGTTTCCACCGGGTACGTCTATCACGAGGATTATCTGAAGCATGACACGGGGTATCATCCAGAGAGTGCAGAGCGGCTGCGAGCCATAATGTGGAAGCTAAAAGAAGCGGGTTTCATGCAAAGGTTGAGAAGAATTGTTCCTGTGAAGGCATCAAAGGAGCAAATAGCGTATGTGCATGCTCCCGAATACATAAAAAAAGTGGACGCAATGTGCAAGCGGGGTGGCGGGATGCTCGACTCGGATACGCCTGTATGCACAGATACTTATGAAATAGCGCTGCTTTCCGCAGGTGGAGCAATAAAAGCAATTGACGAAGTAATTGATGAATCGAATAATCAGGAGCGCATTTTTGCATTGATAAGACCGCCCGGGCATCACGCTACCGCGAATAAAGGCATGGGCTTCTGTATATTTAATAATATCGCGATAGCCGCAGAGCATTTGAAGAGAAAATACGGCATTAAGCGTATTTTAATTGCTGACTGGGATGTGCATCACGGAAATGGCACGCAAGAGGTTTTTTTCGGTGATCCTTCTGTTTTGTATTTCTCCGTACATCAATACCCTCATTATCCCGGCACTGGATGGATAGATGAAGTAGGTAAGGGTGAAGGAGAGGGATACACAGTTAACGTCCCGCTACCAGCAGGAGTTGATGACATCGGCTACTTATATGCGTTCAATAATATTTTAGCGCCGATAGCAATGGACTTCAACCCCGAGTTTGTGCTCGTATCTGTGGGATTTGACGCACATTCTGCCGACCCGTTGGCATCAATGAACGTAACATCGCTCGGATTCGGGTTATTCACGGATGTGATAAAGGAGATAGCGGAAAAGAATAGCAAAGGTAGAATTGTAATGACTTTAGAGGGAGGATATAACCTGAATGCTATTGGAGAATCTGCTTTATCTGTTTTCAATTCGCTTTTATCAACTGCGAGAGAGAAAAAGGAAGGGGAAATAAAGGAGAATGAGAAGGTGAGGAAAAGAGTAGAAGAGATAAAGGAAGTGCAAAGAAAATATTGGAGGATATGACAGAGCTTTAAGAAATGATTAATTATGGAGGCGTGTTAGGTAAAAACGAAGAATGCGGAATAGTCGGCATAGCTTTAGCACGGGGAAATGTAGCTTTGCCCCTCTTTTATGCTCTCTATGCTTTACAACATCGGGGGCAGGAATCCGCAGGCATAGCTGTGAGCGGTCATGCGGGTGTAGATAAGGAGGAAGAAAACGAAACAAGAGAGTGCACGGGGGAAATAACACTGGTAAAGGGAATGGGTTTTGTTTACGAAGTTCTCAACAACCATCGATTAGAATCACAAAAAGGGAACATTGGTATAGGTCATGTAAGGTATTCCACGACAGGCGCGTCAAAAGTAGAAAATGCAGAACCTCTGCTCGTGAATTATCAGAGAGGGAAAATTGCTATTGCACATAACGGCAACCTTGTGAATACCGCAGAGCTGAGAAGAGAGTTAAAGCGAGAAGGTAGGGTTTTCCATTCTGATACAGACACAGAGGTGATAGCGCATTTACTTGCGAAGGAACTGGTAAGGCACGATCCGATAGAAGCTATTAAGGAACTGATGAGACGTGCAATAGGGTCCTATTCGTTGGTTATCTTATTAAATAACACATTAATAGCGATTAGGGACCCTTTAGGCATTAAACCTTTGTGCTTAGGTGAAATAATAGATGGAAACGGAAGAAGAGGATATATAATAGCATCCGAAAGTCCCGCGATCGATATGTTGGATGGGTATTTAATTCGAGATGTAAGACCTGGGGAAATATTGATTTTAAAGGGGGAGAATTTAGAAAGCCATCAGTTATATCGAGGAAAAAACACCGCTCATTGTATATTTGAATATATCTATTTTGCGCGCGCTGATTCGGTATTGGACGGTAGGTTAGTGTATGACGTAAGGATGAAGATAGGAGAAAGACTGGCAGAGGAATGTGGCGTAGAGGCAGATATGGTTTCACCAGTACCGGATTCCGGCATCACATTTGCAATAGGCTATGCAAAACGAGCAGGGCTCGATTATATGGAAGGGTTTATAAAAAACAGGTATGTAGGAAGGACTTTCATCATGCCGGAGAAGACATCGCGAGATACCGCAGTAAGGCTGAAATTAAATGTCGTGCGAGCCAACGTGGAGGGAAAAAGAATTGTTCTGGTGGATGACAGTATTGTCAGAGGGACTACTTCGAGGAGAATTGTAAATTATCTGAAGAAAAAAGGTGCGAAAGAGGTGCATATGCGAATAGGAAGTCCACCGATAATTGCACCTTGCTATCTCGGGATCAACACGCCAACGAGGGATGAGTTACTGGCTTCAAAAAGGAATCTGGATGAGATCTGTGAGTTTCTAAACGCCGATTCGATTGGATATCTGAGCATGAAAGGGCTGATAGATTCCGTAGGTATAGAAGCAAGCAATCTTTGCTTGGGCTGTCTAACTGAGAAATATCCTGTTGAAATACCTGGAGAAGTGTGCATAGCGAGACAATTGAAATTGACACAATTTTCGTAGCAATTTTCTTTTACCTGAGCGCTAGATTACAACTA